>JAUXFK010000160.1 GCA_030623035.1 Deltaproteobacteria bacterium
AATCAAAGAAAAAGATCGATTGCCAATTCTAGGAAAATCTATGCCCTTTCTAACTGTAAAATCTGTAAACTACTATAAATAGCGAGTTTATTCTTTAGAGTTAACTTTATAATCATATTATTTAGAGATTCATATCAATAAGCATATATGCATATACCTGTAATTAACTCCCCTGTATCACCTCCTCAATCAGTTTATACTTATTTTTAGCTTTTATGCAAATGACTTTGAATACTTTTCATCAGGCTTTCTTTGTCCAGTTTAATATTATAGTCATCGACTCCAATGGCTTCCCCCTTTTTTATATCCTCCTCTCCAGCTAAACACGTAAGGGTAATGACCGGCAAATTAGAGAAACGCTTATCTTCCTTTATCTTTAAAGTAAGACTCAGACCATCCATGTTTGGCATCTCAATATCTGTAACGACTAAAGACACCTCATCTGCATGTTCTTTTAGAAGATTCCATGCAATCATTCCATCTTCCGCTTCAATGACGTCGTAACCTTCATCTTCCAAAATGTCCTTTACCTTCTTGCGGAAAAAGTTCGAATCCTCTGCCAGAAGAATGGTGGATACCTTATCTTTTTCAAGTTGAGTCTTTTCCCGACCCTTAAACCAATCTGGATTCAGGGCCTCCAGCATCTCGTAGATATCAATCAAAAGGGTCGTATGCTCACCTATGATGGTGGAGCCCATTATGCCGGTCTGCTTAAGAATGGTGTCATCTATCTCAGCAGAAACCTCCATTGCGTCCACCGGACCAGTAGTCAAAAGCCCAACTTCTTTTCCGGTAATATTAAAGACAATTACCTGAAGATACTCCCTGTCCTCCAGGGGTTTAACATTGGCAACCTCATCAATGGTAAACAGAGGAAGGGCGGTTTTCCTGTATTGGATAACTCTCTTTCCACTAACCAGTTCAATGCTTTTGGCTTTAATCTTTTCAATACGAGCTACCTGATCCAGTGGGACGGCAAACTGTTCATTTTCTCCGTTCATAAAGACCAATAGGGATTGGACTTCATGTATAAGCTCTTTGTCTATCTCTTTTCCTTTCGTGGCCTCTGCTACTCTATGGATACTTTCCAGAGAGGACAGTTCTGCCATTCTGGCAATACCTGCTACATCGAGTATTAAAGCAACATGTCCGTCTCCCATGATAGTTGCTCCGGCATACCCCTGGCAGTGCCTGAGATGTCTTCCTAGAGGTTTCACTACGATTTCCTCAGAGTCAAGTAATCCTCCAACAACCAGTCCGTATTTAAAGACCCCGGTAGAAACCACTACAATATTGACAGCACTGTTGGCATGGTATCTTCTATCTATATCTTCGGGGCGTTCATTTTGAGCTGAAAGGCTTGACTCTTCAGTTAATGTTTCTAAGTCTTCTTCTCTGTTGTCATCGTCGGACATCGGCATCAAACTCTTCTTGGATCGTCTATCTGCTATGTTTTTACGGCGATCCTTTTTTTCTATACCATCCTTCAAGTCGATATATGTGCGTTCAACCTCTAGAACATCTGCTAGATTCAAAAGGGGTAATAGTTGCTCTCTTAGTCTTACAACCTCGGCGTCTCCTACTTTCTCTATTTTATCTTTAACCTTATTTGCAGAGATACGCATAAGCTCATCTATATTCACCTGAGGAATCGCATATCGCTCTTTTTCGACAGAGACGACCTGGCTCGGAATTATAGCCAAAGTTAGAGGGAGCTTTATTCGAATTCTCGTTCCCTCTCCGATTTTCGAATTAATTTCTATCACACCTCCAAGCTTATCGAGGTTTGTCTTTACCACATCCATACCCACACCACGTCCAGAGACATCGGTAATCTTGTCAGCCATAGAGAAACCTGGGGTGAAGATCAGATTTATCTTCTCTTTTTTCGACATAACTCTTGCTTGCTCTTCCGTTATCAGCTCTTTTAGAACGGCTGTTGCAGCAAGCTTGTTTTCATCAAGCCCCTTTCCGTCATCGGAAATTTCGATGTTTACCTGTCCGGCCTCATGATACGCCCTAAGAGAGATCTTCCCTTGTTCATTTTTGCCCGCCTGAATTCTTTCATCCGGCATTTCTATACCATGATCGACTGAATTTCTGGCCAGGTGAGTTAGAGGGTCACTTATGGCCTCGATTATGGTTTTATCCAACTCCACTTCCTGACCCTCTAATGTAAGTTCTATTTCCTTGTTCAAATTCTTTGCCATATCCCTAACAACTCGGGGGAATTTGTTAAATACATTCCCAATGGGCTGCATCCGGGTTAACATGATAGCCTCTTGCAACTCGGATGTAACAATATCTAGCTTTTGTCCAATAAGTTCCAGGTCATGCGTACCGTAGGATCCGATAACCTGGAGTAGTTGGTTTCGACTGAGTACCAGCTCCCCGGCGAGGGTCATGAGGTTGTCAAGGAGGCTTAACTGGACACGTATGCTTGTAGTTGCCTTTGGTTTTGATGTCTGAACATCTATACCTGTCATTATATTTTTCAATACCTTTTTTGTGGGTATGTCTTCCTCCATGGATAATGCCTCAGAGACTGCTTCAGCTTTGGCATTAATCTCTGGTGTATCCACCTTTTCATCGAGTTTTAGAGGTTTTTCTTCGATTTCAGAATCGATTTGAATCGAGGTTTCTTTAAGTTTTGGTTCGATCCTCGAAGGTATGTCTTCATAGGGCACAGCAACCATATCCTTATTTACCAGATGAATACATTTTTCGTTAATATCCAATACGCTTCCAATTGAATCCAGTTCAATAATTGATGAAAAAAGTACCAAAAAGGGAATCCTGTTGAGTAAGGATATGTCGCTCTCCAGCGTTCCTACTGCGGTAATATCAACCTTACTATCTATGATGTTGCCAACCTTCTGCATCTCTCTTACAATATCAATGGGGTTTTTCCCTTTTTTTTGTACGTCATGTATAAGATCGTATTCTACTAGATATATAAACATCTTGTTCTTTTTTGCCTGGGAAATATCAAATTCGCTTACGCTGAAGATAATGCCCCCATCAGATAGGCACACGTCAACCATATTGGATATGCCTTTTTTTTCGTCTAATGGCAATGAAACGGACATGAGCCCAGTAAGGGCAACTACATGCTCCGAGATTTCCATACCATTACTCTGGTCTACATTATTGATGAGGTCTCGCAGTTTATCGAAGGCCAAAAGAAGAATATTTACTACTTCGGGGGTCGGTACAATTTCATGGCTGCGTATTAGCCCCAATATATTTTCCATCTTATGGGCAAGTTCCTTGATTGTTTCAAGGCCCAAGAATCCCCCCCCACCTTTGATAGAATGGGCTGAGCGAAAAACCTTGTTAACCAGTTCTACGTCTATATCTGCCCCTGCTTCTTCAATAATTAGCAGATCATTCTCCACATCCGTTAATTGTTCCAGGGATTCATCCACGTACAACTGTAAGGTTTCATCATCCTGGATACTCATGGCCTTCCTCCATTATTGGTCATCTTATTAACATTTAAATTAATTACTTGTTTTTTATTTCAAGATGTTGATCTAGCCGCATTGTTTTAAATAATTGATATATATCTTCAGAGAGGTTTATGACTGTCAATTTTTCGCCATACTTGCTGAGGGAATTATGGGCGGCAACCAGGATCCCTATACCGACAGAGTCGATTATCAAAACATCTTTCATGTCCACAATCAGCCCTTTTTCCCCTTCCTCTATCAAAGATAGGAGTTCCTCTCTAAACTCGTGGGATATAGAGGCTACTATGTTATCATTTGGCCTTATTGTAATCTTATTTTCTTCCCTAATTATTTCACTCATAAAGCCTCCGTATTCTGGCTAGTTATTGTCCGTTCATAATGGTCCTTTTGCCGAATCTCTATGTTGGGCTTAGATTCTAATCCTCAAAATGTGCCAACATATTCCTGCTTGCCCTGTGAAATGCGAAGCCATATTTCTCCGGGGCGGTTAAAATTTCGCGTTCATTGTCCTTGAACAAAACCGCTCATTTTTTGGATGGACACCGGATAGTTGAGAAATTTTATATAGTTCTACATTATACGTAAGCAAGTAATATGCAATTTTTATGCCTGATTATTGAAAGGACTCTACTCAAAAACCTCGGCGAATTACCCCGCACACAGTACAGGGAACTTCGCTTACAAACCCGTCATTTTTTCTATATTCGGTCACCAGTCTTAACAAAAATCCTCCTTTTTCAATGCCCGTAGGTTATTCGCTACTTAGTGGTCACCATTTATATGCTTTACCAAAGTTACTCCATTCCCTTTCTCGTTAAAATATACCTCATCCGTGCAAAAGCGGGCGATAAAGATACCCCGTCCATGGGGAATTGCGATGTTTTCCTTTTTCCTTGGGTCATGGATTTGACGCCAGTTGAATCCCTCTCCCTCATCACTGACGACAAAACAAACACTTTTCTGATCTATTGAGCATTCGATTGTAACCTCTTTCGATGCAAAAGGTTCCTCCTTCATTCGCCTTTCTAGAAAATCGTCGAAATTTCCATCCTTCAAAGCCTTGCTTTTAGTCTCCCAATCGATAGCTAAATTTCCATGTTCTACAGCATTAATAATTATTTCGTTTAAGCCTACCCGAATAGCTTGTATATCTTTATGCTTGCATTTCGTCTCTAAGAATTCAATGATTTCATCAATAACACAAGGGATAATTTTAGGATTACTTGACATCTTGATAACTTTGCGTATCTGCACTGCTTAGACCTCTTTTTGTTCAAAACCGAATAGGATGATGTCATCACTTGGCCCCCCTTTGCCTCTAGTCCATTCCCCCACATGCAAGATAAGGTTGGACAGTATCTCATTCAGCTTTAACTTTCTGTTTGTTCGAAGAATCTCCTTCATACGATAGACGCTAAACCTTTGATCGAACTGGTTCATTGCATCAAGAATTCCATCTGAGCAAAGTATAACCTTTTGATTTAGTTCGAGGTGGAGATGTGATTCCTGATATTTTGGTTCTTTAAAGAGACCGATTGGAGGGCCGCTTGTATCGGTCAATAACCCCGCCCCATTCTCATCAATCAATATTGGATATGGGTGTCCGGCATTTGACCAGGTGAACGTCATATTATATATGTTAAATATTCCGTATAGTATTGTAAAATACTGCCCTATTGTTGAATCCATTGGAAATTGCTTATTTAGGGATTCAAGAACGTTTTTGGGGGGAACTATGTGGTAATAAGGGGGGAAGTTGGTACGTATCTTTAGTATGTCCCAGTTCTCTGACAATAAACGGCTCAATAAAACGGAAAGCAGAGCAGCAGAAATTCCATGTCCTGAAACATCCAGGACATAGATTCCATAGTGAATCTCATCAAGGCGCAATACATTTAGCATATCCCCCCCCAACTGGTCACAAGGAAGAAACTCCCAGCAAACATCCACTCCCCTTATATTAGGGATATTATCGGGCAAGAAGCTCTTTTGAATATTAGCGGCATATTTCAGGTCATCCATTATCTTGCGATTGGCTTCTTTCAATAGATGATTCTTCTTGTGGAGGTTGTTTTCCATTTCCAGGATGCGCATTCCTGCCTTTATCCGACTCCTTAGCTCCTCTCTATCGAATGGTTTTGTTAAAAAATCGTCAGCACCCGCTTCAAATATTTTAACTGAATCTTTGGCCTGTTCCTTTGCTGTAAGAAAAATAGTGTAAATGTATTTCTCAGTATCGAGTTCACGAATTTTTCTGCAAAACTCCATTCCGTCCATCTTCGACATCATCAAGTCTGTTATTACCATATCAATCGTATTGTTTCTTAACATATCCAGTGCTTCTAGCCCATTTTGGGCAGTCAACACTTCGTATCCCCATCTCTCAAGTGTCGCTTGAAGTGCTTTTATGGAAGCAGGATTGCTTTCAGCGACAAGAATCTTCATAGGTTACATACCCTTTCCTTTAGTTTTTGTGTTTCGTGATTTTGTTTTTTTGTCCCCCCATTGACATGTTTAATATGATGCCTTTCCATTCGAAACTTGATACTTTGTAACTGTTTAGCTTTTTGAAATTTTAGTTGCGAAGGCGGTGGTCAAATTTTAAGCCGTGCAACTGTTTGAACATCTAAGTGAATTAAGAAAGAACAGGGGGGAAGATGCGTGTTCTGTACGGTTTAAAATTTGATTGCCGTTGAAGCTTGGCGAGTGCTTTCTGTTTCATAAGGCTAAAATAATACGATATTTTTATTCGCTGTAATTGTTTAGCCATCTTAAGGAGCTAACGAGATAGTATAGGAATTTCCTTTTTTTGACAGGATGTACGGTAACTTCTCAATAAGTCTCCGGGCAGCCGCTGGATTCCAGCCTCCGCGGGAATCCAGTGAACTACTGCAATATAGATGCCTTACTCCAACTTCTTGAAAACTGACGATATACGGGATGACCAGGATATAAGAAGAGTAAACAAATCATGTAAATCCTGCCGCCCTGGTGCGATTCGTTCACAAATAACTCTATCGCAAGCTCCCTCAAACAATTTGCAATTTTTCGCTTCGCTCTATTTGAATAAATTACCAATAGCGTAAAACTATCTGTTATCAGGCTGTTGTTCAAATCCCAATTCATGTTGCCCAAAAGGCTTTTTGACAAGTCTAAGGCCCATGCTCAGCGATTTCAAAACTCGCCCAACGGGGTTCAACCAGTTGAAATAGCCTATCTTTAGCTGAGTTTATCCCGAGAAAAAAAGGACCGAGACCTGTCAATAAAAAACCTTTTGAATAAAGCGAAAAGGGGGTTGGGCAACACCCCGTTATGACCAAACCCCTCCATTTACATAAA
>JAUXFK010000203.1 GCA_030623035.1 Deltaproteobacteria bacterium
ACAAATCCCCATGCATCTGGTATCTATTTCAGCCTTGATGACAATAAGGACGTGATCATCAATCGACTGCTGGGAATCAAGACAGGGATAAGCCTTAATAGAGTCCAGCGAAAACAGCCAAATGAAGATGATCAGAGAAGAATGGATTTAGCATACGAGAATCTCATTGAACTGTCAAATAGCGGAAGGCTCAATATACTTGATGCTTCGGATATTGCAGACATGTCCTCTTTGGAAGTTGTTATAAGAGAAAACCTCAATAACAATCTATTTGTGGCCATTGACGGGCTGTACAACATCCCGATGGGAAAAGGCAATATCCGTGATGTAAATATCGAGAGAGCAAATCGGTTGAAAGCATTGGTGGATACCGCTAATATCCCTATTATATGTACAGGTGAAACAAGGAAAAGACCGGCGAACAAAAGAAGTAGAGAACTTACTATCCACGACATTATGGAAACCGGCAAGTACGCCTTCAATGCAAATGTTGTCTGGGCGTTATCACCTGAAAATGCAAAGGATTTCAAGGAGGATGAAGAAGCGATTCTGAAGTTGGCATACGAAAAAAACAAGTTCAAGCACTTTACCGGATACAACAAATTGACCTTCATCAAAAAGTGTGGGCAAATAAAGGAATAACATGGAAAAGGAGGGTTTTGGTTATAATGTCGGCCGTCTACTTTTTTTATTAAAAATTAACGTTATCCAATTGGTCGATGTTATATCCCAATCCCGGTGAGTATTTATGACGGAAACGATTATAATAGGATCTACTGCAATTTATCTTGAGACACCCATAATGAAAGACTCTTATTTTATAGATAGTGATCCGGATGGGTCTCAAAATATTATGTCCGGCTATATTAGCACTGGGGTAAAAACGGAAGAATCGTTCTACTGTTCATTTTATTCCCCCGTGCTGACTACGATTTCCGGAGGTGAAATCCCGGTCATAGTAAAGGAGTTATGCCCTACACATTGTCCTGAGAACGTGATTGAACCTGTTACCAAAGAGCGACTCCATAAACAGCCGAGAGGCTACTTAAAAACAGTGGCGTCCCTTGTAGGCAGGGATAGAAATAATCGAATGCTGTGGAATTTGCCTTATGATCAAAGATACGATCACGAGGCAGATGAAAGAGATACTATCTCCAAGAATATTGCCATCGCAGGAAATTATCTGCTTCAATTATGGCAGAGAGGGAAGGATGCCGAGGGATGGTTGGTGATAAAGAACCTGACGAAGATAGCAAGGGTCTTGGGCACAACTACCCAGAGGTTTAAACTCTATCTCATTTATCTGGGTGGATATAAATACCCAATAATCACATACAGTGACCATGAATCTCTCTTTACAAGTAAGGATCAAAGGCTATTCGATATTAAGTTCGACTACATTAATGGAAGTAGCAGCATCTATACCCCACAAAATTCAAGGATAGGAACAAGGCATCTGAGTTTTCAGAAAGGCAGTTACGTCAAGAGGATAAGATTTAGGCCGATCTCTGAAACAAGAGATGAACTGAAGGGCAAAAAGAGAACACTGGGGAATATTCTGGTATCTGACCATTTTTTACCTTTCTGCCTTGATCTCAGTGATATGGCTTATAAATTAGCCTGCTTCACTGCCAGCAACAAACCTAAAGGGAAATACAGGGCCGATACTATAATGGAGCCAAGGTTTCTCAATCTTGACCGTCAATTAGAGACACAGGGCAAACCCAGGATCTTAGAAAGTATTAAGAAGGCCTTTCGCGAACTTGATCAAAAGGGATATATAGGGGAATGGGGATATAACGCTGAGGGGGATCTGTTTACCTGGATGATGACTGATCGGGTTGTAAAGCATCCCGAGTTAAGGGGGAATGTTTCTGTGAAAACCTAACACTTATACGAGAAAACCTAACACTTATACGGAAAAACCTAACACTTATACGACCGGGGAGTTTATTTATGCTGTTATTTCACCAAGTCACAACTTGTTTTTTGCCTATAAATATCTTATAAAGATATATAATCAGAGATTAGACCCTTCACTCTGTTTCGGGTCTATATCAGATAAATATATTTGAGATTTGATTAGTTCAGAATGTTTAGATCGGATATTATTTCAAAAAACATCAAACAAGGCAAACATTAACAGGGAGTGTTGCTTGAGAAATGAAACGCCCGTTTTTCATCAGAAAATGGCCGGATTTAGGATATAAATTATATAAACATTGGGGAAGGTGGTCTTTGCTCCAAAACTCCTGGAGCCGTGTCTGTTTGTGCAGCACATGAAAAGGAAAAGGAGTTAACCCTTTATACGGAGGGTTTATATGGAAAGTTAGAGAGGTAATGGAAATTGGCTAATGACGATAAGTATTTAAAAGAAAATGAAAATATTTTAACTGTAAAGGAGGTATCGGAGTTATTAAGGGTTCACCGTTCAACAGTGTCTAGATATGCTAAGTCCGGTGAATTGAAGAGTTATCAAATAGGAAATCGCAGACTGTTCAAGTTTATTGATGTTTGTTCGTTCTTTGAAAATCAGGTTGCTCTGGAATACGTTTCTGGAAAGGAGGAGTAAATGGCCACCGTTGGTATCCAGAAACGTAAGAGACAAAATCGAAACAGTTATATTGTTACTTACAAAGACTCTGCCGGTCAAAGGAAATATTACAAGACATTCCGAAAGCAGAGGGATGCTCAGCAATCAGCCAATGAGTTGCGGGCTTTGCTTGATGCTGGTAAAATTACAGAGTTAAATAAATCAAAAGCAAAGACCAATTTGTTGAGATTTGAAGAGGTAAGTGATCTCTTGATGGCTAAATGGGAAAAAAACTTAGCGATGGAGAATTAAGAAAGAACACTATTGAAGAATATTGCTACAGGCTAAAGAAGATAGGGCGGGTATTTGATAAGCGGTTGATCTGTGAAATCTCATTCGATGATATAGAGAACTACCGCTACACAATTACCCAAGAGTTTTCAAATATTACATCCAACAGAGACCTTTTTATTATAAAACAGGTCTTTTTGTATGGCTTAGAATTAAATGCTATCAAGGATAATCCTGCGGAGCGTATAAATTACCTCAGCGAAAAGGCGCATGAAAGAAACAAATTTTTGATGCCAGCAGAGATTAACAGGTTGATAGAAGCAAGTCAGGGAGTAAGGTCAAAGCACTCTCTTCCTGCCATGATTTATTTAGCGGTTGAACATGGCTGTTCAAAACAGGAAATATTGTCCTTGAAGTGGGCTGATATCAACTTTGATTTTGAAGGCATAGGAATAATACGTTTTTTCAGAACCAAAAATAGTAAGGAACGTACTGATTACCTTATGCCACGCACTAAGGAGGCTTTGCTACAATGGCAAAAACATCAGCAGGGGATGCGTCATAGGAAAAAAATTGATGATGTGAATTCAGACTTGGTCTTCTGTAGGTTGAACGGCTCTCCGATTAAAAGGTTCGATAAATCTTGGCGGGAGACCCGAAAAATTGCTGGGTTTCATGACTTACATTTTCACGATTTGAGGCATACCTTTTGTTCTAACCTTCTTTTATCTGGCGCTGATCTGAAGGATGTCAAGGAAATGATAGGGCATAAAGACTTGTCAATGACCGATCGATACTCTCATCTTACCATTTCACGTAATCTAGCCAAACAGCAAGAATTGGCGAAGTTATATGCCAATGGTAATGGAGATAAGAAAAACTTAGTGGGGAACACATAGGGAACACAGAAGGATAAAACAGGGCATTTTACATAGAAACAGCAGATTAGCCTCTCTCTAACCTGCTGTTTCTATTGACTTTATGGTCGGGACGACTGGATTTGAACCAGCGACCCCCTGAACCCCATTCAGGTGCGCTACCAAGCTGCGCTACGTCCCGATAAGATTGTCAGGATTTACTCCAGAATGTCTCTTATTACCTTCAACTCGTTCTTTATGTCATCCAACAGTTCTCTATATTCCTCTCCGGAAAGAGTAAATTTTGCCTCTCTATCCTCTTGGGAACTGGACTTCCTGAGCTTCTTCTTGGCCCCGGCTATGGTAAATTTCTCATTGTAAAGCAGGTTTTTTATCTCTAATATTGATTCCAGGTCTTTTCGTCTGTAGAGTCTCTGCCTGGACTTGGTGCGAGAAGGCTTGACCAGGTTAAATTCGGACTCCCAATACCTCAAGACGTATGGTTCTACACCAACAATATCGCTTACTTCCCCTATCTTGAAATATAGTTTATCAGGTATGCCTAAACCCCTTTGGTCTGCCCCTTGCTCTTTGTCTTTCATTTTATCTCTTTGAACTGTAAAAGTCAATGGCAATAAGACAATGGCAGCAATTCTAATTAGTTTCCATCCAGGAATGATACTTTTTCGCAATCTCCTGCGTCAGTATGCGGGTTTGTTTGGGCGGCGTACGCGTCTTAACAGAACAGGCAACAATCAGAATTGCTGAGCCAACAGAACCTTAGAATCTCCAGTGATCTTACCCATTCCCCATTAATGCAACGTACTAAGAGGATCTCAGTTATTTAACATTCTCTTTAATACCTGACTTGGTCTGAATGTAAGCACCCTCCTGGCGGAGATTTCAATTTCATCCCCGGTTTGCGGGTTCCTGCCTCTTCTAGGGTCCTTATCTCTAAGGGTGAAATTTCCAAAGCCAGAGATCTTCACATTCTCGCCGGTTTCTAATTTCTCCTTTATAATTTCAAAGACCGTCTCCACAATCTTTGCTGATTCCTTCTTGGAGATCCCAACGTTCTCATAAACATTTTCAATGATATCTGCTTTTGTCATAACTCCCCCTCTAATCTATTACCTTATCCTGGCTCCCATATCTTCCAGCACTTTGGAGACCAATTTCTTATGTGCCTTATTAACCTCTTGGTCTGTTAGTGTACGCTTGAAGGACTGGTATTTAATGCGATAGGCGAGACTCTTTTCCCCCGAAGCAATAGGTTCCCCTTCGTATACGTCAAAAACCCGGATCTCTTTGACAAGCGAATTGTTGCATCCGATGATCGTATCATAGATGTCTCTTGATTGAACATCTTCTTTCACTATCAATGCCATGTCCCTATAAATTGGTGGATATTTTGACAGAAGATTAATCTTCTTCTCACTAAAAGCGTGTTTGACCAGTAGATCAAAATCTATTTCGAAGATATGCGCAGTTTTCGATAGATCATGGTTTTCCAAGACTTCGGAATGAACTTCCCCTACGAAACCAATTTGAGTGTCCCCAATCATAATTGTAGAGGATTTGCCGGGATGTAAATAGGGGATATCTCCCGCACATGAGAAATCACAAC
>JAUXFK010000048.1 GCA_030623035.1 Deltaproteobacteria bacterium
GGACATGCAGACAAAAACTCAACAAAACTGAAACCAACATTATCCAGTTGTTTTAAAAAGGCCTTTTTTATATACTTTCTTGCCTTTTGATAGTTTGCAGGGGTATTCGCTGCCCCACGCGCACTATAGGCAGTTCCCTGAACCGTGGCAATCAATTCCGGCATACGGGCAGGATAACCCATAGCGGGCCCCCGTCCTTCTGGTGTCGTTGTTGTAACCTGGCCCATTATGGTTGTAGGTGCCATCTGCCCCCCTGTCATGGCAAAATGACCGTTGTTTACCATTATAGTGGTAAATCTTTCAGCCCTTTGGGCGGCATTGACAAATGCACCGGCACCGATTGCCGAGATATCACCATCCCCTCCAAAAGAGATGACAAAGCAATCAGGAAGAAGACGCTTTACCCCAGCAGCAGCGTCAATGCCTTGCCCATGGTTGGGAAGCATAACATCCATATTTGTAGTGAGGGCAATTCCATATCCACAGGCAGCACTGTTAACGATTATTGTTTTGCCTTCAATCCCAAGTTCATCTATGACATCATAGATGATACGTGTGATGATAGGATATTGACATCCGGGGCATTCGTACCTTTCCGCCAGATGATGCGCCCACAACTTTGGCAGTCCTGAAACCAATTCTTTTCTCATCTGTATATCCTCCAAAAAAAAATTTGCCGTTTTGATTCAAAGAAGAATTTTCATCTTTCAAGAGGGACTCTTTAAGTTTTACTTCATTAATCTGTATACCTCATTGGCGACTGTATCTGGAAGTATCATTCCTCCATCTCCAGGGTCATGTCGTGACAGTGCTCCTAATAGATGTACTTCTGTCTTACCCTGGACACCGATCTTTACATCCTCGACCAATTGTCCCAGACTGTCCTCAACTACAAGAAATCGGCATCCCTGTAAGGCCTTATCTCTGATTACCTGGTAAGGGAATGGCCAGACAGTAAGAGGTCTTATCATACCGATTGACAAACCGTCTTTCCTGGCCGTTTTAACGATTTCCTTAGACACCCTCGCTGTATACCCATAAGCCACAATGATCAGGTCCGCGTCATCGATCAGATAGGTCTCATAACGAACCTCATTCTTCTCCATCTCTTCATATTTTTTATCCAGGGCCTTTAAGAGGTCGAGAAAGCCTATATATGGTGGATAGGGCGGAAGCGGCAGGAGCCCTTGCATGGCACTCACTGCCCGGCGTATGCCATCTGGCTGATTTGCCAGCCCTCTGATTGCCCAATCCTTTTCAGGGAGGGGACCAAACTCCAGTGTTTTTAACTCTAAAGGTTCAGCCATCTGTCCCAGTAGACCGTCGGTCATTACGATTACCGGGTTGCGATACTTATCTGCCAGATAGAATGCAAGCTGGATAAAGTCGTGGGACTCTTGAACAGAGGCAGGAGTTAAAACGATGTTTTTATATCCTCCATTGCCTCCCCCCCATGTAGCTGAGAGATAGTCCATCTGACCATGTCTTGTCGTACCTGCTCCAGGGCCTCCCCTCTGTACTAAAGAGATAACACATGGTAGTTCACCGTTTGATAGATGAGACATCCCTTCCTGCATCAAACCCCATCCAGGTCCTGATGTGGAAGTCATTGCCCGATGTCCTGTACCCGCAGCACCAAATAGAATATTGATTGACCCAACCTCAGACTGGGATTGTATAAAAACCTTGCCCCTTTTTGGAAACTCGCTGGCGAACCACTCAGTCGTCTCATTCTGAGGCGTTATGGGATAACCTATGTAGGCATCACACCCTGCATTAAGCGCACCCCAACCGATTGCTTCATTACCGATGACGAATAAACGCTCTCCCATTCTAACCTCCTGAAATATAATAGAATTATTAATCTCCAGCCTTCTTTTTAATCCTCAATATACCTGTAGACCTCTATTGCATGGTGAGGGCACATAAAGCTGCAAATCCCACAGGCTGTGCAGTCTTCAGGGGTGGAAAAAGAAGAAAGCATATATCCCTGGGCCGAAAACCTATCCTCAGATAACGTAATACAATCCTTGGGACAAAAATCTGCACAATAGCCACATCCCCTACAATACATCTCATCGATAATAATCTCACCCTTTGCCATCATCTCCTCCCATTGCTTTGAATAATTATGGAACTTCTTTATGCTGTATGGTATAAACCTTAGTGCACGCATTCTTAAATACGATTACGCATTAAGTTTAAAGTGCCTAAAATGAGCTAAAGTGCCTAAAGTTAAAAAAATCTATTTTGATTTCATTCTTAAAATCCGTTCTGATTCTTGCCCTGTTTGCTTTATGGTAGTTTGCTCTAATCGAAGTTCCGTAATGCATGACTAATGCTCTGAAAGCCTATTCCTTAACTTTAGTTCACTTTAGGCACTTCAAACTTTAGGCACTTTAGGGTTCCCCGAATCCGACGGGTCAACGATCGGAACTCTGATCTAAAATACGACACCGAATCTACTAGTTTGAGCATTTAGTAAAAAAGGGTCAATGTCCGGTGATAGGGCTTAACCTTGAACTCTTTATGCTGCCCCATATTCCATAGGATCCAGTCGATCTCAAAAGCTCTTAAATCCACTCCAATTCGCTTAAGTTCCTTTCTTATAAGCTCTACCGCCCATATGGTTCCGGCTCTGATCTCAACTTCCTCAGGACATCCTGCCTCAAGGAGAACCCTCTGATCAACCTTTTTTGCCAGGGATTGGGTGTAACACAATATCCCCAGTTGGCGCAAAACCTGGGGTAGTTTGTAATCGGCAAAGCACGAGAGCATATCTATATCTATAAAACTACCTAATCCACCACCTCCTAATGCTCCATATAAATCAGCAACAAGTATCTGTGCCCGTTTGTAGAAAAAGACTTTTTGACCTGAGTATTCGGCTATGTCTCGATATGACCCCAATTTTTCAGACAGTAACTGCACCAGTCTTACTGCCGAATTTCTAGAATCCTCCACAAAATTGCAGGCACTGCCTTTGTAATCATCAAGGAGAACCTGCCCCAATTGATTGAGGATTGTGCGACGTTCTTCTAAGAGTTGCAGCTCACCTTTTCCATCCAGTATCTGTTTCAATTCACTTAAAGATACCTCAGCAAGATACCGGGCATTTATGATTGGCACTCCTTCTTCGAGCGCCTTTTTAATAGAGGCAGCCATGGCATAATAGCCGAAAAGCCTTTGCGAGTTGTATACAAGCTCCCATTTTTTCCTCCCCGGTTCCGGCCAGAAGCAGAAGTTAATGCTGTCCAGAACGAGAAGGTAAGAGACCATATCCTCCGGTTTGCCACAAAAGTGGTAGACACGGTTCCACGGTGGGACATTGGGATCTTCTGCAAATAGATTATGGGCAAAACGAACCAATGCCTCCCTATCAATTCGTACCTCATTGCTGTTTTTTGCTACAAACTCTGCTGTTTTTTGAACTTCCCATCCCATGCTGTATAACACTTAAATTCACCCATTACCGTGTTTTACCAATTAGATATCTTCCATCCTCGTTTAATCGAAAGGTTTCGAAGCCTTTTATCAGGAGTAATGCAAATCGGATTTCCAACTCGCTCAAGTACAGGGACATCCGCGGTTGAATCCGCATAATAGAATGCATCATCGAGTGTAAATCCATCATCATTACAATATGCTTCAACTCTATTCAGCTTTTCTTCCCCATAACAGTAACTCCCCAATAGCCTCCCTGTAAATACGCAATCTTTAACTTCTAAATTTGTGCATATCACATCATCCATTTCCAGATATTCGCAAAGAGGGTTGCAAATATAGGGAAGCGCAGCAGAAAGCACAACCGTTTTCCCATGATCCTTTTTGTGAAGGGCTATCTCTTCAATCGCTTTCTTTCTTATATGGTTTTTTATGCAATCGTTGAAGAATATCTTTGAAAAATCCGTTACCTTCTTTTGCGTAACACCCTTATATTTCTTAGCCCATTTTTTTATTACATATTCAGTAGTTAAAATACCTCTTCCATATAGAAATACCATAAAATTACTTAAGATAAAATCACTATGAGAGAGATAACCTGTATTGTGACTGTATGTAATGAACAGTTTTCCACTGGTAGAATCGATAATCGTTTTATCGAGATCGAAAAAAGCAACATACCTTTTCATACGTTTCCCGAATGACTTGTCCTTGATAATAAATGCAGGAAAAAGAACCGCTTCATATGCTGAGATTCATAAGCTCTATTCTTTCAATATGATCTGTGCCCAGCCCCAGTCTTGCAGCACTACCAATGTGCCTGGCCTCTTTTCCTGCCTGTTTTAAGCTCTCCATGCCCATTGCTTTCCTCTTTTCCTCGATTATGCTCATGCCTATACGGTCCAATGCTACCGGATCCTGACCGATTAAAAGGCCATTGTAGTTCCAAACCCATGTGGGGTTATATCCGGGCCCTCCATTGTATGCAGCGGTTATCCCATCGCAGATTATAAGCCTGAGTTTGTCCTTGATGTAAGGATGAGAATTTAAATCAGCAATATAAGGATCGCAGTTATTGTCATGGTATTTATTCGGATTATGAATTGCCCCATAGAAATTTTTCATGCTGATCGATACCCCGGACAGGTCATGATCCTTTAACACCGGAACACTGATTATCGCATTGCAGTAAGTGGATATGATCCTGCTGAAGCAACTACCTATAGATCCTTTTATTTCAGGATCCTTATCATAGCCGACCTCATCTGTACCAAAACACTTCACCCCTTTATTCCCCGTATGTATCTTAAACCCTGCCTGGCGCAACTCTCTACTTAAACGATCCCATATAATTATGTTCTCTTCCTTGACATTTGCGGATATTAACCCTGCGATTATGGCTTCGACAAGTTCAATATGGGGAGACAACATCCTTCCACCCAGACAGTTGACTTTGATCCCGACAGTATCGTGAGGGGTAAAGAGGCACTTCCATGCGGATGGAAATGGTTCTTTACCTGCCAGGTTTCTTACCCCCTCATCAACCATTTTATAAACGGTATCTTTATCTATCTTCCCATCCGGACTCTGGATTCGACCACTTTTTACGATTACCACCTTAGAAATTTTATCTAACGGCCACCTGAAGGTCTTTCCCAGGGCGCTTCCTTTGAAAAAGGGTGCTTTGCGTCTTTGAAAGAGAAAAGAGGGGGAAAGGATGGATGTGAAGATAAAGGTTGAAAGACCAAGCAAGAATTTAAAGAACTTCCTTCTGCTCGTTTTAATATGCAAAGAGGCTCCTTGGATAGTTGTTGACATAATCTTTGTTTATTACTATATTTGTTCTCCCGGTATAAGTAAAGAACTTTTGCCCAGCGATAGGATGCTTATGGAATCTTCAAAGAAAGCCTTGACCGAAAAACCCCGTCTGTTTTTAATCGATGGGAGTTCCTACATATACAGGGCCTATTTTGCCATAGGCCATCTCTCCACCTCAACCGGTTTTCCCACCAATGCTATCTTAGGTTTCTGCAAGATGCTTTTAAAGGTAATCAAAGATCAAAGACCTGACTACCTGGCTGTTGTCTTCGATACCAAATGGCCTACATTTCGCCATGAGATGTACAAAGAATATAAAGCGAACAGGCCTGCAATGCCGGATGATCTTGCTTTGCAAATTCCCTATATTAAGGATGTTGTCGATGGTTTTAATATTCCGGCACTAGAGATGGCCGGATTTGAGGCAGATGACATCATCGGTACCCTGTCTAAAGAGTGGGGAAAGAAAGGGGGAGAGGTAATCATCATTACAGGTGACAAGGATATGTTTCAACTGATAACAGACCATGTCACCGTCTTCGATACAATGAAGGATAAGAGATATGGAACCAAGGAGATAATGGATCGGTTTTGTGTGGAGCCCCATCGATTGGTTGAGATTATGGGGCTTGCCGGTGATACGTCTGACAACATTCCGGGCATTCCGGGTATCGGCGAGAAGACGGCGATTGAATTGATAAAAGAATTCAGTACGATTGAGAATCTCATCAATAATGTAGAAAGGGTTTCCGGCAAACGAAGGAAAGAAAACATCCTGGAATTCGCTGATAAGGCAAGGTTGAGCAAAGAGTTGGCAACCATAGATACTGCCGTCCCTCTGGCATATGATTTTGACGCCTTTACTCTGTCAGAACCGGATATGGAAAAGATAGAGAAGATATTTAAAGAATTGGAATTCAATCAATTACTCAAGGAATTTTCTTCAACGGGGGTACTTCCCACTGAAGATTACCATGTGATCTTTACGCAAGAAGATTTTACTGGATTACTCGATGGATTAAAAGAGGCTCGTAAGTTTGCATTCGATACCGAGACCACGGCCAAGGATCCTATGCTGGCCGAGTTGGTCGGTTTATCCTTCTCTTATAGACCCAATGAGGCTTTCTATATCCCCCTTTCCCACAACTATCCAGGCGCTCCAAGACAATTGGGCATGGACTATGTATTAGAGACCCTAAAGCCGATCTTTGAAGATGAAACAATCCGGAAGATTGGACAGAACATAAAATATGATTATCTGGTGCTTCAACATTATGATATTGTGCTTTCAGGGATAATGTTTGATACAATGGTAGCGTCTTACCTTTTAAACCCATCCAAGCACAACCATAACCTTGAAGATATTGCCAGGGAATATCTCAACCATCAGATGATATCATACAAAGACGTGGCAGGAACAGGGAAGAATGCGCTCAGATTCGACCAGGTAGATATTGAAAAGGCCTCAGTCTATGCATGTGAAGACGCTGATGTTACATTCCTTTTATTCAACCTGCTCTTGCCAAAGCTTGAAAAAGAGGGTTTCACAGATCTGTTTTATCATATTGAGATGCCTTTGATCGAAGTCCTGGCAAATATGGAGAAAAGCGGTGTAAATGTTGATGTGAACGCCTTGAAGATCATGTCATGTGAGATGGAGGGCAAACTAAATCTTCTGATGGAAGAGATATATGCATTGGCAGGGGAGAGGTTTAATATCAACTCCCCGAAACAATTGGGTAATATCCTTTTTTTGAAGTTGAAGCTGCCGGGAGCCAAACGGACCAAGACGGGATATTCTACGGATGTAAACGTTCTGAGCAAGCTGGCCCTGGAATATGAACTGCCTGAAAAGATACTTAAGTATAGAAGTCTAACAAAGTTAAAGTCTACCTACCTGGATGCACTATCCAAGATAGTCCATCCAGAGACGAAAAGGATTCATACATCCTATAATCAGACTGTTACTGCCACAGGGAGACTGAGCAGCAGTGATCCGAACCTCCAAAACATCCCCATAAAGACCCAGGAGGGCAGGCGAATCCGCAAGGCCTTTATCCCTGAAGATGGATGTTCATTAATATCTGCCGATTACTCACAGATAGAACTCAGGCTCTTAGCCCATATTTCAAAGGATGATTTACTTGTGGATTCATTCAATCACAACCGTGATATCCACACAGAAACCGCTGCAAAGATATTTGGTGTCTGCCTATCCATGGTTACTTCGGAAATGCGAAGGCAGGCAAAGGTGGTTAACTTCGGGATTATATACGGTATGAGTTCCTTTGGATTGGCCAAGGAATTGGGGATAAGCATACAGATGGCTCAGGATTACATAGACAACTATTTTCAGAGGCACCAAGGGGTTAAAAGGTATACTGAATGGATATTGACTCAAGCCAAAGAAAATGGATACGTAGCCACCCTTTTGAATCGACGTCGTTACCTGCCGGAGATCAATAGTAAGAACCATACGGTGCGGCAGTTTGCCGAACGGACTGCTATAAACACCCCCCTCCAGGGCAGTGCTGCGGATTTGATAAAGGCAGCCATGATTAATATCTTTAAAAGACTGAGAGATATGAACATTTCTGCGATGATGATTATGCAGGTCCATGACGAACTGGTCTTTGAGGTGCTGGATAATGAAGTGAACGAGGTGGTTGAGATGGTAAAAGATGAGATGGAGGGGGTAATGAAGCTCCTTGTGCCTTTAAAGGTCGATATCGGGGTGGGGAAAAACTGGGATGAGGCGCACTCATAAAAAAAGAGAGAGAAGCAGGTAATACGAGAAGGAGGATATATACAATGACATTGCCTTTAGAAGACATAAGGATATTAGATCTTTCGAGGCTTTTGCCCGGCCCATATTGTTCCATGCTCCTTGCAGACTTAGGGGCAGAGGTGATCAAATTTGAACAGCCCGGTAAAGGGGATTATGTGCGGGATATGATCCCGGAGATTTTCATGAGTGTTAATCGAAATAAGAAGAGCGTTACTTTGAGTTTAAAATCCGACAGGGGCAAAGAGGTATTCTATCGGATGGTAGAAAAATCAGACGTTGTCTTGGAGGGTTTCAGTCCTGGCGTTACAAAAAGATTGGGTGTTGATTATGAAAAGGTAAGCAGTATAAATCCGATGATCGTATATTGTTCTATATCCGGTTTTGGCCAGGATGGACCCTACAGGGACATACCCGGACACGATATAAATTATTTGGGAGTTGGGGGCGTATTGAGCATACCGGGTCAGGTAGGACGACCCCCTGCAAAACCCGGGATACCTGTTGGCGACCTCAGTTCAAGCATGTTTGCAGCTCTCTCCATCCTTGCTGCTTTGAGGGTGCGCGAGAAAATAGGAAGTGGACAGTATATCGATGTCTCAATGACAGACGGGATTGTCTCATGGATGAGCGTTCGCGCTGGGGGGTATCTCACCACAGGAGATGTCCCGGAGGTTACGGAAATGGGGCACCTTGCGCCTACCAATGATATCTTTGAGACCAAAGACAAAAAGAAGGTTACGCTCGGTGCCCTGGAGGAGCATTTCTGGGAAGGCATGTGTAGGGTTTTGGGATTGGAAGAGCTTCTCGACGATCCCCGATACGATACACACAGAAAGAGGGTGAAAAACGGCGAAGAGATCTCTGAGAAACTGAAGGCTGCTTTCTTGACAAAAACCAGAACAGAATGGATCGAGGAGATGAATAAGGCGCGTATCCCTTGCGGGCCTGTCTTTACCATGGAAGAAGTCTTCTCTGATCCCCATATCATACATAGAGGGCTTTTAAAGGAGATAGACGACCCGAAGTTGGGCAGGATTAAGCAGGTACCGTTCCCGGTTAAATTTTCGAAGACCCCTGCCCAGATAAAAAGCCCCCCTCCTGAAATGGGACAGCATACAGAAGAAGTGTTTCTTTCATTTGGGTACAGCAAAGAGGAGATTGAACAGATGAGAAAAGAAAAGGTGATTTAGAAAAACACAGTGGGGGTATCGGATGATCTTTGAATTGACAGAAGAACAAAAAGCAGTAAAGGAAATGGTAAAGAGTTTCGCCGAGAAAGAACTGGCCCCATATGTTGATGAATGGGAGGAGGAAGAGGTCTTCCCAAAGGAAGCCTTTAAAAAGATAGCAAAACTCGGCCTCTTTGGAATGACATGCCCTGAAAAGTACGGTGGTACGGATATGGGTTTTCTTACCTCTGCCATAATATATGAAGAACTGGGAAAAGTATATCGGGCGATGAGCTATGTATCGATTAACAACCTTGTCTGCTTTCTCATATACAAAAACGGGAACGAAGAACAGAGAAAAAGATGGGTAGTTCCCCTGGCAAAGGGCGACCTGTTTGGGGGTTTTGCCTTAACAGAACCGAATGCTGGTTCTGACGCAGCATCCATTCGAAGCTCTGCAGATAAGAGGGGTGATGATTATGTCCTGAACGGCACTAAGATATTCATAAGCGCAGGTGGTGAGGCCGAAGTTTATACAGTAGTAGCAAAGACCGACAAAGAAAAGGGGGCTTCTGGGGCCAGTATTTTTGTAGTCGAAAAAGGAACACCTGGTTTTTCCTTTGGTAAAATAGAAAAAAAGATGGGGATGTGCTCTTATCCCACAAGGGAGCTGATCTTTGATGATTGTACAGTACCCAAAGACCATCTCCTGGGTGATGAGGGTAAGGGTTTTAAGATGATAATGGAGGCCCTCGATGGAGGAAGGATAAACATAGGAGCCATATCTGTAGGTCTCGCCCATGCGGCTTTGAATAAAGCACTGAACTATTCTAAAGAGCGAGTCCAATTCGGCAAGCACATCTCTGAATTTCAGGGGATCCAGTTTATGCTTGCAGATATGGCTACGGATATCGAAGCTGCAAGGCTTTTGGTTTACAAGGCTGCATATATGAAAGACCAGGGACAAAAGGTCACTAAAGAGGCTGCCATGGCAAAAAAGTTTGCTACTGATGTAGCCATGAAGGTTACAACAGATGCAGTGCAGATACTGGGTGGATATGGATATATGAAGGATTATACAGTGGAAAGATACATGCGGGAGGCTAAAGTAGGTCAGATCGTAGAAGGAACAAACCAGATTCAACGGGTTGTTATTGCAAGAGAATTGCTCAAGTAATTTAAATGTATAGGAATTTCCTTTTTTTGACAGGATGTACGGTAACTTCTCAATAAGTCTCCGGGCAGCCGCTGGATTCCCGCCTCCACGGGAATGACAAAATAGAGATGCGTCATTTCTCAATTGACACGGTCTAATTTCGATTTATTTAAGCATGCATATATTAAGTGAAAAATCAAGTTGTAAGTCAAGTAAATCTGTGTTAAATTTCATAT
Source organism: Deltaproteobacteria bacterium (assembly GCA_030623035.1). Taxonomy (GTDB): domain Bacteria; phylum Desulfobacterota; class UBA8473; order UBA8473; family UBA8473; genus JAUXFK01. The sequence goes on from JAUXFK010000048.1 coordinate 10,612, forward strand.
TCTTATAGATAAATAAGCTATTGCACTACATGTCAAAGGTCTCGTGAAATGGGCATCTTATAAGCCTATTTCTTTTTAATCCGGTTAAATGAGGAGAGTTCAACGAATGTCTGAAAGGATTAAAACAGAAGATATCATATGGAAACTCGCAGATCTCTATCAGGAGATAGATGATCCGAATATAGAAGAAGACTTAAAGAACCTGAGATTTATGGCAGATGAGTTTTCTAAGAAATATAGATCAAGGATTATAAACCTTGGTCCCAAAAGCCTGTATGAAGCCGTTTGTGAGCTTGAGAATATAGGACAATTACTTGGTAAGATAGAGAGTTTCGCGTTCTTGAACTATTCAACCCAATCCCAGGATGCAAAGGCCGGTGCTTTTTTACAGAAGATTTATGAGGTAGAAAGCGAAATTAAAAGGGACATCTTGTTCTTTGACCTGGAATGGGCAAACCTCGACGATCGAACCGCAGAAGACCTGCTACAATCCCATGAAATCAAAAGATACAAACACTATTTAAAGACAATCAGGAGATATAAACCCCACCAATTGAGTGAGATTGAAGAAAAGCTCCTCGCAGAGAAAGAACCCTCCGGGATAAGCAGTTGGGTCAGGCTTTTCGACAATATCCTCTCCCAGAAAAGTTTTGGGAAAAGAAAGAGAACAGAGGAAGAGGTTCTGGCAGACTTATACAGCCCCAGCCGTGAGAAGAGAAGAAAGGCGTCTGATGAGCTAACTGCCGGTCTTTCAGAGTATTTACACATCTTGACTCATATCTTTAATACGATCCTCTCTGAAAGTATGATTATGGACAGGCTTAGAATATATCCGGAATGGATAAGCTCAAGAAACCTATCGAACGAAGTAGATGAAAAGATGCTTGCAGCATTAAAAGATGCAGTCAAGAGCCGTTATGATATACCTATCAGGTACTATAGACTAAAGAAAAAGCTGCTGGGATATAAGAGACTCTTTGACTATGACCGCTATGCTCCCCTTCCTTTTTCCGCAAAAAGGGACATGCCCTGGGAGGAATGTCGAGAAGCGGTTATCAAGGCCTTCGGTGATTTTTCAAATGAGATAAAGGATGTCGCTTCAATGTTTTTCGATAAAAAGTGGATCCATGCCCCTGTGATGGCGGGGAAGGTGGGGGGTGCCTTTGCTCACCCCTGTATCCCGCACATTCATCCTTACGTCTTGGTGAATTACACAGGAAACATCCGTGATATACAGACCGTTGCACACGAGCTTGGCCATGGAGTTCATCAGTATCTGGCAGGCAGTAAACAGGGATACATCAATAGTGGTACACCTCTTCCAATGGCTGAGACAGCATCGGTCTTCGGTGAAATGTTGGTTTTTCAAAGTCAATTAAAGGAAGCACCCTGTAAAGAAGAGGAGATAAGCCTTCTATGCAGTAAACTGGAGTCCATATTCGCAACGGTTTTCAGGCAGATATCGATGTACGAATTTGAGGATGCAGTCCACAATGAGAGAAGGGGGAAAGGGGAACTATCAAAAGAGAGAATCAATGAACTGTGGATAAAGACAAACAAAGAGATGTTCGGCGATTCCGTGCATCTTACGAAAAACTACGCGATCTGGTGGAGTTACATCCCCCATTTCATCCACTCTCCAGGTTATGTCTATGCATATGCCTTCGGTGAGCTTTTGACCTTAGCCCTTTATAAAAAGTATGAAGAAGAAAAAAGAGAATTTGTGCCGAAATATATAAAATTACTGTCATCTGGAGGGAAGGACTCTCCTGAAAATTTACTAAGCCCTTTTGGGATCAATCTGGATGACCCTCATTTCTGGTTGGATGGCTTAACGATTATAGATGGGATGCTTATAAAATTAGAAGAACTGTATCATTTTAGCATTATGAAATAGAAAACTATCATCAAGCAAGAAGCGGCGGTCAAATTTTAATCCGTGTAAAACTCGCAACCAAGTGAGCGTAAAGAAAGAACAGTACATCACTATTCAATTCAGTAGCTCCATTATTAACTAATTTCAGATATTAAATGTGAGGTTATCCCCTGTTCTTTCTTAACGCTCACTAAGATGCTCAAACAACTACACGCATTAAAATTTGACCGCCGCTTCTTGCAACTCTTTTCAAAAAGCTAAACTGTTACGAAGAACTTACAAATCATACGCAAAGGAGGAAATAATGGCAGATTTAAAAGACCGAATTATCCGTGCTGCAAAGCTTGACGTTCACCTTTATGAGGAGGTAGAAGCTGACAGGGATGCAATGGGACAGGCCATGCTCGTGGTTGTTCTCTCCAGTATGGCAGGAGGCATTGGAGGCTTTCAAGCAGGTGGACTTACAGGGGTAATTGTCGCAACAATAGGAGCCCTTTTGTCATGGTATCTCTGGGCATATCTCACCTACTTCATTGGAACGAAACTCCTTCCCGAGCCACAGACCAAGGCAGATCCAGGCGAATTGTTACGTACGATAGGGTTTTCCAGCTCTCCAGGCCTGATTCGGATACTGGGTATCATCCCCGGCCTCTATTCGATCGTTTTTTTTGTAGCTTCAATCTGGATGCTGATCGCAATGGTGATAGCCGTAAGGCAGGCCCTTGATTACAGCAGTACTTTTCGTGCGGCTGGGGTTTGTGTTGTGGGTTGGATCATCCAGTTGATTCTATTTGCCTTATTGTTTTCCCTGCTGGGAGGGGGAAGGCCAGTATAATGCAGCAGCAAGAAATTCGTCTAAAAGTTCTGATAATAATCCTGTCTTTTTTGTTTCTTTTTTCTCTCAGTGGGTGTGCGAAGAAGAGAGACGTTGAAGTAGAAAGCCCGGAGGATGCCCTTGTATTATTTAAAGGATGGTGGAGACCTAAATTTGTTGATGATCTCGATAAAGAATCTCTAAAGACTTCTGTTGAGCAGAGTATCGGTTACCTCAAAAGGCTTCCTTTGGATAGAGAAATTACCTATGGCCCTCATACC
>JAUXFK010000171.1 GCA_030623035.1 Deltaproteobacteria bacterium
TCACTCCGGTGAAAACCGGAGTCCAGATGGTCCGCAACTGCTTGAAAACACTGGATTCCGGCTTTTGCCGGAATGACGGGAAATGGTATTTTTTGACTTTTTACGAGATCATCAAATCTGAGCCTGACACAGAGATTGGGCAAAAGGGCCATTTATGGATGGACACTATCTAATATCAGACTGATCCATACCTTATTTAATTTACTTGTTCTTTTTCCTTTGTCTATTTATTCGCCTGGATAACCTGGCAATCCTGTTTCTTCTTCGATTTCTCTCTTTCTCTTTCATCAGATGCCTTATATGCGACATAATCCGCATCGCCTCCTTTATCTTATTTTTTTGAACTCCTTTTATACATCGTACAAATTTATTTTACAGGCTTCTCTTTAACCTTCTCCATCACCTTTTTCATGGTATCTCCTGCACCTTCATAAATCCGAATATGGGCAGCTCTGTCCATATGAGTAGGTTCTCGATTGATTAGCACCAGTTTTGCCCCAGCATTAACTGCATATGTAGGCATGTAAGCTGCAGGGTAAACTACCAATGAAGAACCAATAACTATAAAAAGGTCACAATTCGCTGAATAACCTGTGGCCTCGTTTAGTTCGATCTGGGGAAGTGCCTCTCCAAAAAAGACAGCATCCGGTTTTAAGATTCCCCCACATTCTTCACAGCCTGGGTCATCTTCACCTTGTTTTACCTTATCTACAATATCTCCCATTGGGTATCGTTTATTACAGCCAAGACAAATTACCCATACCATATTTCCATGAAGCTCGAATACCTTATCATCAGAATTGCCGGCTTTTTGGTGTAATCCATCTACGTTTTGTGTAATAACACAGTCTAATTTGCCCATCTTTCCTAATTCAGCAATGGCTAAATGAGCATTGTTAGGCTCGGCATCAGCCATTAGACCGCTCTCACCAAGCAAACTATACATCTTCTTCCTTGCTTCTTTACTGCTAATAAATCTCTGATAGGTGAAGTCTTCCGGGTCATATTTTGTCCAAATCCCGTCGGGGCTTCTGAAGTCGGGAATGCCGGACTCTGTACTCACTCCAGCCCCGGTGAAAACAACAATCTTTTTGGACACATGAATCAACCGGGCAAATTGTTCTATTTGTAATTCAAGACTTGGATATTCTTTCATCTCCTATACTCCCTTTGAGATATTTAACTTATGCAAGAGTTCCTCTTCTTTCCTCTCCATAAGCTGTGCCCTTAAATCCGATCCTTCATGATCATATCCAAAAAGGTGCAGTATCCCATGGATAAGTAAAAAATCCATCATATCCTCCAAAGTACACTGGCTTTCCATGGCCTGTTTTTCCGCAGTCTCTGCGGAGATAACCACGTCACCTAAAATATATGGATTGATATCATTAAATTTTCCCTCTGCCATGGGAAAGGAGATAACATTGGTTGGGCGATTTCTTCCGAAATAATTCCTGTTTATCTCTTCTATCTGCTCATCATCAATCAAGAGTATGCTTATCTCGCAATCAGGAGATTCCAAGCCTTCTAAGATCGTTTTCACCGTTTCTCTTATCCTCGGTTCGCTTACCCTTATCTTCTTTTGCTGATTTTTTATCAGTAACATCGATTCTTCTCTTTCCCGCAGCCTCTTTATAAGCGACTTCTGGATAATCAATCCTATGGTGAAAAATACCTGTCAGGATCTTATTGAAAGTCTTGGCTATTTCATTCAAATCCTTCAAGGTCAACTCACATTCATTTAACTGTCCGTCTGCAAACATATTGTTGATAATCCTCTGAACCATCCCCTGAATCCGGGAGGGAGATGGGTCAGGGAGGGTCTTCGACGCTGCCTCCACAGAATCGGCAAGCATTACAAGCCCTGCTTCCTTTGTCTGTGGCTTTGGCCCCGGATATCTGTAATCCTTTTCATCTACTGAGCATAGCCCCGAATTCTCTCTGTCTTTGGCCTTCTGATAAAAGTACATAATCAGGCTGGTCCCATGATGTTGCTGTATAATGTCTACTATGGGTTTCCCAAGCTTGCTCTCTTTAGCAATCTCGACTCCATCTTTGATATGGGAATGCAAGATCAGACTGCTCATGCTTGGAGCCAACTTCTCATGCTTATTATCAGCACCTTTTTGATTTTCTATGAAATATAATGGTTTTTTTATCTTTCCGATGTCATGGTAGTATGCTCCCACCATAGCAAGGAGTGGGTTTGCATTAATGGACTTTGCTGCTGCCTCTGCCAATAATCCTACAATGATACTATGATGGTAAGTACCTGGGGCCTGAACAATCAGCTCTCTAAGCAAAGGGTTATCAAGATTGGCCAGTTCAAGCAATTTTATATCTGTTGGATAATCAAACAGCGCCTCAACCAAAGGCGTGATTCCGACTACAATAAATCCAACAAGGACCCCACCAATAAAACCAAAAGTGATATCAAAAAGGGTAGTAAAAGTAAATAAATAGCCCTTTACCATATTAAGGGAAATTATGGTAACTATATTCACTAAACCGACTAAGACACCAACTTTTATAAGGGTCGCCCTCAACTTCGCTTTTATAACACCCTGAGCAGCTATTATACTGCCAACAAATGGATATATAATAAATTCCATCCTGTTTTCTAATAGGATAGCCGTGCAAATAGAAATTATAATAGAAAAAAATAAAGCAACTTTGGCATTCAGCATAATCGTTATAAGCATTGCACCAGAAGCGATGGGTATCGCATAGAGAAAGGAATCATAATCAATAAAAGGGAAGGCATCGTTCATAGCCTCACAGACCAAAACAGCGAGTTTTGTCAACAAAACAATTACTCCAATGGTTATACTCAAAAGCAGAAGATCCTTATTCTTAACCGATACCTCTTTAAACCCCTTTAAGAAGAAGTTGTAAAGAACATAACTGATTAAAACAAGTAAAAGAATAAGGCCAAAGGATGTTAATACCAAGCTGTTATACTTTCTTACTTTTTGAAACTCCCGAAGTTTGACCAGGTGTTCGTTCTTTATTCTTTCACCTTCTCTTACGATTATTTCTCCCTTTTTGACTTGATAAAAAACCGGCTTGACGCTCTGGACTATCATTATTCTTCTTTGTTCTGTCTCATTTCCATTATAGGTCAAATTTGGCTCAATTAACCTTTGTGAGATATTTACGATGGTTTTTTTCAATGAACCTGCCAATTCATCCAAAATTTTATTTGAGTTTGCCTTAATGGCTTTTTGCGCATCTTTTAAATCCCATATTGAGAGTATATCCTTTACCTCTAACTCTTTCTTTGTCTGGATATTCCTTATAATTATCCCTCTGTCCATTTCTCTTTGTAAAAGTTCCTTGTTGCCTACTATTTTTCTCTCTAAAGCTGCGCTTATCAGTATACTTAGATACCTTTCTATACTCCTATCAAAACGATGCCTCTCCAGTATCTTGAAATCTTCATCCTTTACCTTAATATCCAGCATCTTCTCAAATTCATCCCTTTTGGCATCAATCTGATCCTCAAAAGGAGTCAGGTCTATATTTACAGCTCTTTTTCTCTTTATAACATTACGTTCTTTTTTACTGCTCGTAACCTTCCCTCTAATCTTGTCTTCGAGTTCTTGATAGAAATCCCTCATCAAAGTAAAGGAGGATGCGAGCCTTCTTTCAATCTCCATGGGTTGATTGGAATCAAGATCATAAACTGCAACCACGTTTTTTTTCGCTTCTTCTATTCTCTTTATTGTAGATTGTTTATCCTCTACAAGGAAATCCGAAGGAGATTTAACATCCTTTGATGCAACCTCTCCAACTTTATATTGTAAAAAGGGCAAGTTTATGTTCGGGGACAAAAACAGGGTTACAAATATAGCCAATAAAATGGCCATCAACCATCTTTGGGATGTAGGGTTCTTGATTAATTCAATGCCGTGTATTTCTTTGGATAAAAAGGGAAGCTTTAGTTTTGACGTTGGCTTTTTCTTTTTGTCTCCGTTTAATACTGCTTTTTTCATTTCCTGACCTTTGAAATATCGTAACAGTTTAGCTTTTTTAAATTTTAGTTGCGAAGGCGGTGGTCAAATTTTAATCTGCGCAACTGTTTGAGCAACTTAGTGAGCGTTAAGAAAGAACAGGGGGGTAGCCCTCGTTGTTTAAGAATGTTAATCGTTCCAAAGCTTGTCGGTTTAATTTAATAGCTGGATACTGTTCTTTCTTTATGCTCACTTAGATGTGAGTTCTGCACGGATTAAAATTTGATTGCCGTTGAAGCTTGGCGAGTGCTTTCTGTTTCATAAAGCTAAAATAATACGAAATATCGGTAATTAAGGATATTTTCTAACCGTCTCTACTATTCTCATAATTATCGTAAGCCTTAATAATCTCTTGAACGAGACGGTGTCGTACGACATCCTTTTCAGTGAAATAGATAAATTTTATATCATCTATCCCTTTAAGGATCCCCTGGGTCTCTATTAACCCTGACCTCTTTTCTGCCGGCAGATCAACCTGAGTAATATCCCCTGTTATAACTGCCTTTGAATTATATCCCAACCTGGTTAAAAACATCTTCATCTGCTCAGAGGTTGTGTTTTGGGCTTCATCCAGGATTACAAAAGAGTCATTTAATGTACGCCCTCTCATAAAAGCCAGCGGGGCAATCTCAATAACCCCTCTTTCTACCAGTTTTGATGCTTTCTCAAAATCAATCATATCATGGAGCGCATCATAGAGAGGCCTGAGATAAGGGTTCACCTTTTCGTATAAATCACCAGGCAAAAAACCCAACTTCTCACCTGCTTCAACAGCTGGTCTGGCGAGAACAATCCGGTCAGTCTCTTTTTTCAGCAAAAAGGATATTGCCATAGCCATTGCCAGGTATGTCTTGCCTGTCCCGGCCGGGCCAATCCCAAATACAATATCAGATTTTCTTATAGCATCTATATATATCTTCTGGCATAGGCTCTTTGGTGTTATTATTTTCTTTTTTGAAGAGATATAAACAGTATCCAGAAATATATCCTTGATATCTACTGAACTGTCCGCACTTACAATCCTAACTGTATAATCAATATCATTAGGATATATCGGATACCCTGACTCTAATAAAGAATAAAGCTCAACAAGAGTCTTTTCTGCGATCTTTACATTATAACAATCTCCATGGATACGGATCTTATTACCTTTTACATTAACCTTTATACCCAGTGTCTCTTCTAAGTATCTCAGATTTCTATTATGCTCACCTAAAAGGATTTTGAGAAGGTTATTGTCATCGAAACTGAGTTTTACTACAATCTCGTCTATTTTTTCGTCTGTTTCGCTTCTCAAAGGATCCATATTTATAAGCAAGTCCTGATATCAACGATTCATGATTTTATACCAACGGGTAAGCCTTTATTCTCCTATTATCTGGATTCTGATCTCTCTTTTCCGCGGACGATTATCAAAATCCAACATAACTACCTGCTGCCACGTTCCAAGTAAGAGAACTCTGTCAACCAGAGGAATCGTCAAAGATGCCCCGAGTAAAGCTGCTCTTACATGGGAGTAACCATTTCCATCACCCCACCTTTGATCATGCTCATAATGCATATCTTTAGGGGCAATCCTTTCGATAGCATCTTTTAAATCATTTATTACCCCGCTCTCAAATTCTATGGTAGTTAAAGCTGCAGTCGAACCTGAAATGAATAATACAATATTACCATTATTAATATTCGATTGCAAAACCTTTTCTTTAACCTCATATGTTATGTCAATAATATCGGTACCATACGTTGTCTTAACATATATCACATCGTTATGAATATTCAATTAAACGATCCTCCCCGACTCTTATTGGGTATTGTCAAAAGAAACCACAGAGAACACAGAGAAATTATCAAATATCAATAAGTTGTAAGACTTTTGATTCCCTCCCCTCCGTGCTCTCTGCGGTTTCATATTTTTCCCTCTTTTTTATCTTGTAAAAATAGCACATTTCCCATATCTTTTGTATAATTACTTTTTATACCACGTTTCTTTTTGACATTCAAAAATTTTATTGTTCTATCGTAACTACTCAGGTTCAAAATTCCGGGCCTGCCCTGGTTTGCAACGACAACCGCGTCTTCCAGAAAAGTCGCGCCAGGGCAGGCTTGAACCTGACAACCTGAGTAGTTACAGATATTTTATGATTTGACTAACACTGATGGTCTCGTAAAAAGTCAAAAAATACCATTTCCCGTCATTCCGGCGAAAGCCGGAATCCAGTGTTTTCAAGCAGTTGCGGACCATCTGGACTCCGGTTTTCACCGGAGTGACGA
>JAUXFK010000155.1 GCA_030623035.1 Deltaproteobacteria bacterium
AGGCTCAGATTTTAATCCTCGAAATATGTCAATATATTCCTGCGGTTAAAATCTTCGCCTTCCTTGACCTTGAACAAAATTGCTCATTTCTGGATGGACACTAACTATGCGACAATCATATAAGAAAGGGTTTGGAGTTACGTAGAGGTAATATTTATATGTCTGATATAAGAATATATCCTGATCCTATTTTACGAGGGAAGTCTTTACCATTAAAAGAAATCGATTCAAAAGCCAGGGAAATGATTGATGAAATGATAAGGATTATGTATGCATATAAGGGGATTGGTCTTGCAGCTCCCCAGATTGGCATACTGTTCAGGGTAATTGTAGTCGATACTGAGCAGGGCTCAATTCCGATTATCAACCCGGAGATACTCGAATCTGACGGAGAAGATACAGCGGAAGAAGGCTGTTTGAGTGTGCCGGAAGTTAGCGTAAACGTTATAAGGGGTTCGAAGATACTCGTTAGGGGCATAGACCTCAACGAGAAAGAGATAGAATTTGAGGTATCCGGATTATTGGCCAGGGTATTCCAGCACGAAATCGATCACCTGGAGGGGAAACTAATCATAGATAATCTGCCCGGATTAAAGTGAAATCTGTTTAAATCCAGGATTAAAAAGAAGGAGAAATGGGCAACAGCCAGTCAATCATTGGTATGCAAAAGGATGATGGTGAAGGGTGTTGATCTCGAGGGAAATGAAGCATCTCCTCTTGAAATAGAGGGGTTTTTATGAATGCCGGCATTCCAATTGCAAAGATAAGTTCGATATGCTATATAGTTTAGCCCTTTAAAACACTTATGAAAGGTAACCCCCTATGAGACTAATCATAATAGGTGCAGATGCTGCAGGGATGAGCGCTGCAAGTCGTGCTAAGCGCAATGCGCCGGATTTAGAAATAATTGTCTTTGAAAAGACCGAGGATGTTTCCTATAGTGCCTGTGGTATGCCATATAACATTGCTGATCCGGATCGATATATTGAAGATCTGGTGGTTCGGAACGCGGATGTATTCAGAGAAAAACAGGGGATAGATTTACGAACCGGTCATGTAGTGGATATGATTGAACCTGACATCAAGAGGGTAAGCGGTATAGATTCAAAAGGCTATACGTTTAGTTTAAACTATGACAGACTGCTCATAGCAACCGGCGCAGTACCAATCCGACCATTGCTTCCAGGGTTTGATTTGCCGGGTGTAATGGTTCTTAAGAGCCTTGAGCACGGCAGAAGGATTAAGCATTACTTGGAAAAACAAAAAGTGAAGAAAGCCGTTATAATTGGGATGGGATACATTGCCATGGAGATGGCGGAATCATTGAAGGCAAGGGGTATTGATGTTTCAATGATCAAACCGCGTAAGCGTTTTATCCCCTGGATGAATGAAAAAATGGCCGGGCGCATCAAAGAAGAGCTTGAGTCTCATGGAGTAGAGATTTATACGGGTTTGGATATAGAAAAAATAGAGAAGACAAGGGATGGACTGGGGGTAATCACGAAAGATACAGTATTTGATGCGCAGATGGTACTGGTTGCAACAGGGGTTCGCCCGGCATATGATCTTGCTGTAAAAGCCAAACTAGAATTGGGACCATCCAAATCTATCTCAGTAAACCGCTGTATGCAAACATCTGATCCGGATATATATGCAGCAGGTGACTGTGCAGATGCATATCATATAGTTACAGGTAAAAAGGTATGGATTCCACTGGCATTACGAGCAAACCGGTCAGGATGGGCGGCGGCTGACAATATGACGGGCACAGAGAGTATCCTTGATGGTATCGTAGGAACAGCCGTATTTAAAGTCTTTGACCTCCAGGTTGCACGTACCGGGTTGAACATTGAAGAAGCAAAAAAAGCAGGTTTCGATCCGGTTGAGAGTGTAATAGAGGGTTCAACAAGAGCGCATGCCCACCCTGGTAGTTCATCCATATGGGCGCAGATGGTGGCGGATAGTAAAACAGGAAAGCTTCTTGGTGCACAGCTTCTTTCAAAAGAAGGGGCTGCGCATCGTATTAATGCTGTTGCTGCTGCCCTTCATGCTAAAATGACCGTTGCTCGGTTTTCTCAGGTCGATTTTGCATATGCTCCACCCTTTGGTCCTGTTTGGGATCCACTTTTGGTTGCGGCGAATCAGCTTATGAAGAAGTTATAGCGAGTATTTTCCGTCAGGGATATTTTTTGAAAAAAATCGTTTTAAAGAGTTTCCTTAATCATATCTAAAAAGAAGCTAATTATTTAGCGATCTTTAGGAGCTAACGAGATTTTATGAAAGCCTATCTGGATTGTGTCCCCTGTTTCTTAAGGCAGGCGCTTGAAGCCTCGAGAATGGCGACAAAAGATGAGAATGTTCAAAGAAAGGTAATCGACTCGGTTATGGGGAGGCTCCCCATGCTGTCTTTTAATGTTTCTCCTCCGGAGATTGCTCAGGTGGTACATGGATTGGTCAAAGAGATTACAGGGGAGTCCGATCCCTATAGGGAAATCAAGAAGAAACACAACCAGACCCTTCTAAAATTGTATTCTCCCCTTAAAGAAATAGTGAGTAACTCTCAGGACCGATTACTTACAGCTACAAAGATGGCTATAGCCGGAAACGTGATCGACCTGGGGGTTCAAAATGAGGTAAAAGACCTGGAAAATACGATATACAGGCTATTGTCTTCGGATCTTGTTATTGATAATCACACTGATTTTAAAGAAGCCTTGACGAATTCCCATCTTATTATTTACCTTGGAGATAACGCCGGGGAGATAGTCCTCGATAAGATTCTTATAGAAGAATTAAAGAGTATGATGGATATAGAGATAGTATTTATAGTTAGGGGGGAGCCGATCATAAATGATGCTACAATGGAAGATGCAAAACTCGTCGGCATGAGCGACTTAACAAGAGTGATTTCCAATGGCTCCGATGCCCCGGCCACTATACTCTCCCAGTGTTCTTCTGAAGTCTTAGAACTTTTTTCAAAGGCTGATATGATCATTTCAAAGGGGCAGGGAAATTATGAATCCCTGAGTGAAGAAGATAGAGTATTCTTTCTTTTAAAGGCCAAATGCCCTGTTGTAGCAAGGGAGCTTGGAGTAAATGTCGGCGATACTATCTTAAAAGGTAACAGCTTTAGGGAAGATTAAAACTCTTCCTTCGGGTTTAAGCATCTGAAAATGCTTATCTGTTAAATGACAGAGGATTTTCCCCTGGTACTGGTTTTTATAAGAAGAAAGGTTACGATAGGTATAGGGGAAAAAGATACAATTTAGAAAGGAGGTGAAGAAATATGGCAACATGCAGCGAGTGTAAAAAATTTTTTCCTTTGGAGGATGATCCTACTTTAGGAGATTGCGTCCAGAGGGTGGTTGATCCGAGGCAGGCATATTATAAGGCGAAGCCGGTAGAAGCAGAGATGGATGCCTCGAAATGCTCTTCATTTCAGAAAAAATAAGAAGGAGAGGTGTTAATATGGCGCAAGTTGAGATTAAGAAAGGTGAAAAGGAGTTATTGGATGATCGGCAGTACTGGTGGTGGGCTGAGAAGAAGAGATCTCCAAGGCTCAATTATTTGAGGAAAGGGGTATGGTCCAAGGCTACCAAGGGCTCAAGCTGGCTGCCCGGGGTGAAGATGGACCTCGAGAATGCACGCCGGCAGACCCGGGTATTCAAAGAAGCGCCTCCATCCGAGCCCTTTATTATAACCAGGGCCAGGGCTTTAGCTTCTGTGCTTGACAATATGCCGGTATTCATCACCGACCATTCTAGAATCGTGGGATACCCCGGTTCTGCTCCTCATCTTCTCACATGGATATGCACCGGCTCTTCTACGCTCAATGACGATACGATAAACGATCGTACAGGCGTTATCTCTGATGAAGAGATGGAAGAGGCGAGAGAGATTGAGAGGTTTTGGAAGGGGAGAACCTATGAGGACAAATTCGTACAGTACCAAAACCGCAAAGAGAGGGTAGTAGGGCTAATGGCGGACTATGCGGCACCGGGAAGAGACATAATCGCGATGGACTATGTTGTGCCTCAGTGTGACTGGATGTACCAGGGATTTGATTCGATAATAGCAACGGTCGAAGATAATATTAAGAATGGAGAGAAGAAGATGCGCGAGTCTCCTACCGCAGAGGAGCAGGTCTCTTACATGGAGAGGATCGACACATGGAAGGCAATGAAGATATGTCTGGAGGCCACAATCAGATATGCAAGGCGATTAAGCCGTCTGGCCAAAATACTTGCAGAGAACTTTGAGACGGATCCGAAGAGGAGACAGGAGCTATTGAAGATAAGTGAGACTTGTTATAAGGTTCCGGCAAAGCCGCCCGAGCATCTGTGGGAGGCCATACAGTTTGATCAAATTGTGCAGGTGGCATACAGGCTTGAATGGCACAATGGTTCATGGCAGTGGCGACAGGATTACTGGCACTGGCCTTTCTATGAGAAGGATGTCCTCGAAGAGAAGAACATGACCAGGGATGAGGTAGTAGAGTATTGCGCAGAGTGGATGATAGCTGCCTATGGGTTTGGCAGGGCATATCTCAGGGTGGGTCGAGAGGCCCTTCAGGGCACGCCCGGTCCTTATGTATGGACTATGGGAGGGGTAAAGGAGAACGGCGAGGATGCCTGCAATGATCTGACGGATTGTTATCTGGAATCTGCCCTGTTAGCCAGGGTGTGCGATCCGACCTTTGGTTTTCGCTATTCAGCCAAAACCCGAACAGAGACCTTACGCAGGGTATTTGAATGCATTCGCCATGGTCTCGGATATCCTTCCATACGCAATGATGATGTGCTCATCCCCAATCTGATGCACTGGTTTGGTCATCCACTGAAGGAGGCAAGGCGCTGGGTACACCAGGCATGTATGGCGCCTGCACCGGATACGAAGTGGGCAGCACCGGCCTTGAGGTATCCGCAGCCCTCGATAGCAACTGGTTCAAAGGCTGTTTCCATGGCGCTCTTTGACGGTTATGATCCGCTTACGGGGATGAATACAGGCATCAAGACAGGAGATTCCACCCAGTTTGAGACCTTTGATGAGTTCTATAATGCCTGGTATGAACAATTGAAGGCTACATTTAAGATGTTGGTGGGTATGGAGCACAGGGGCAGGAATGTGGAGGCCCTCTTCTTTCCCAAACCGATGACCTCTTCCCTCTTTGAACGCTGTATAGAGACAGGTCAAAACAGTGCCCTCTGTAAGGAGAGGAGCAGTCTGTGGTTTACCCTCTTTGTATTTGGTGATACGGGAGATTGTCTGGCAGCGGTTAAGAAGCTTGTCTATGATGAGAAGAAGTACACGATGGCCGAGTTGAAAAAGGCGATAGAGGCGAACTGGGAAGGTTATGAAGAGATGAGGATGGACTTTGTCAGGGCGCCGAAGTGGGGCAATGACGATGACTATGTAGACCGGATATGGGTAAAAATATACGAGGACCTGGGTAAGATGTCCTGGTCGGTACGCGACATCAATGGTCAGCCCTGGCCTACCCTGCCGGAGAGTATAGCTGCGCATACGGTTCAGGCGCCAAAAATAGGAGCACTCCCCAATGGCAGAAGGTTAGGCGACCCGTTATACGATGGTGGTTGTTCACCTGGCCACGGATTCGACAAGAAGGGGCCGACAGCGGTGCTAAATTCAGTGGGCAAATTGGACCACGTTGGTTCAGTAAGGGCGACGCTCCTTAATCAGAGGTTATCGCCGGCGCAGTTACAAGGTGAGAAGGGCTTTACGATGTGGCGTGACTATATGAAGACCTGGCATGATCTGGGGATTAACCATGTCCAGTTCAATATGGTAGATAACGAGACACTCTATGCTGCCCAGAAGGAGCCCGAGAAGTACAGTGAGTTGATGGTGAGGATTGCGGGTTACAGTGCCCATTTTGTTGAGATGAACAAGATCACCCAGGATTCTATCATTGCCCGCAGTGTACAGAAGTTTTAGATGGTTACGGTAATCTGTCCCTTTGTGAAGAAGGGAAATTACTTTAGTATACCTGATTTGTGAAGGGTGTATGTCCAGGGGAGGCAGGAGAGATTTTAAACCGCTTTCCCCTGGATTTTAACCCATATAGAATTAGAGGATTAAAATGCTTACTTCTTGATAGTCGATCCCCATGAACGATTACTTAAAAACAAGGATGGACGGATATGAGTGTAGAAAAAGATTATGTTGTACAAATCGAAGAGGCAGACAGGGTTGAAGTGACTACAATTATAGATAACTATACAGACACTACCCTCGCAATGAGTGAACCCCCATCGGAAATGATAAAGAGACCCCTTCTGGCGAAAGAAGGGAAGATACCGGCAGAGGGACTCCTTGCAGAACACGGTCTTTGTTTATTGGTTAAGGTGTTTAAAGGAGATCAATGCCACAGCGTGTTGTTGGATTCAGGCTGGTCAAAGATAGGGGTGCCCCACAATATGAAGATGCTCGGGGTGGATGTTTCCGAAATAGAGGCGGTGGTGATAAGCCATGGTCATATGGATCACTGTGGAGCATTGCCTGAAATATTGGAGTTAATATCTCCTGGGAGCGCTTCGGTAATTGTCCACCCAGATGCTTTTTTGCCAAGGATTATTTCATTACAGGGAGGGGCAACCATAGAAATGCCTACTATGAAAGAATCCGCCCTTAAAAAGACCGGTATTGAAGTGGTAAAGACTAAAACTCCCCATTCTCTCGCCTCAGGGCTTGTCTTCTCTCTTGGGGAGGTGGAAAGAACCACCGATTTTGAAAAAGGTATTCCTGGTCACCTTATTAAACGTAAAGACGAATTTGAACCTGACTCTATTATGGACGATCAAGGATTGGTGATCAACCTGAAAGGGAAAGGACTGGTGATTATAACGGGTTGTGCCCACTCTGGAATAATCAATACAATTAAATATGCGAAAAAGATTACTCGCGTTGATACGATTTATGCTGTTATGGGGGGATTCCATCTGACCGGCCCGCAGTTCATGTTAATCACCGACAGAACGGTTGAGGAACTGAAGAAGGTGAAACCATCGCTTATCATTCCGATGCATTGTACCTGTCGGGTAGCAATGAACTGGATTGAAAGAGAGTTTCCTGATTCGTTCATGTTAAACAGTGTGGGTACGACATTTTGTTTTTAGACCATATCGCGATACTTTTGAAAATTAGAAAAGGTGTAACAGTTTAGCTTTTTGAAAAGAGTCGCTTCAACGACAATCAAATTTTAATCCGTGTAAACTCGCATCCAAGTGAGCGTAAAGAAAGAACAGTATATCACTATTCAATTGAGTATCTCCATTATGACCTATTTCAGAGATAAAATGTAAGG
>JAUXFK010000078.1 GCA_030623035.1 Deltaproteobacteria bacterium
TATAGGAGCAAGGGAAGAGGAGAGGAAAATAGCAAACAGAAACAAAGTGAATTGCACGATGATAAACAAACAGAAAAATCAATCGTTGGAACAAAGGAGGGTTGATGAGGCGACTTCAATTGCTACGTAGGTTGATTATTTGTGTGATAGCGGCATTCAGCTTGATCGCATTGCTTTCTATCGTTTTTTGTTATCTAGAGCCTGTAAAGTCCAAGAGGATACTCTTCCAAGTCAAGGACAAGGCTAAAACTATCCTTGCTAAAAAGAAAAAAATCCATAGTCATATAAAAGATTACGAGCCAATAACTTTACAGGAACCTGCAGTGCTGATATCCCCATTGTCTGCTGGAAAGGATATGCCCATTAGATTGCTGGATATGGAACCCCAAGCATTCTCAGCGTCTTCTTTGCGCAAGGTTTCTGTTATGCTGGACGGGCAAACGCGACAGGCAATAGAGGTGGTGGTACCCTTCAGTTTTTCTTATAAGCTTCGCATACCTCAAGACAGTTTTCTCCGGATTGGTTTGAATCAAGAAGGAATGTCTGCCAATATGAGCGGGATACAGTTTTATGTCCAGGTATCGGATGAGACGGGGATACATCCTTTGCTTGGAGTTAAACTGCCTGCTGACTATACAGGATGGAAAGACAGTACAATTGATATGGCCTCATTTGCGGGTAAGGAGGTAGAGATTCAATTCAGTGTATCCTGGGGAGACTCTACCTCACTACCAACAAGTGGGCCTCAGGCCATGGTCAAAGCCTATTTGAGCGACATGTTTTTGGGTATTCGCTATAATTCAGGGCATCGGCCGAATATATTCCTGATTTTAATCGATGCCCTCAGGGCAGACCATCTCGGCTGCTATGATTATGAACGCCCCACCAGCCCTAACATTGATAAACTTGCAGAAGAAGGGGTTCTCTTTAAAAAGGCTGTTTCTGCAGCTCCCTGGATTGATCCGTCGGTCCTTGCTTTGTTTACCGGTCTTTACCCGTCTGATGTATGGGAAGTAAAACCCCACAGTGAGGCAATCCATGATGTCATGCCGGCAGGGGTTGACACGCTGTCCGAAATCCTGCATGATAACGGGTATTTCACAGTTGCAGCATCGGATCATCCGGGCATCAATGCAGGGCGGTTTGGCCAAGGTTTCGATATATTCTTGAACTTGTCTTACACGGGTGGACCATTCATAAGTTTTCGGGACACTCCAGCCGATGATGTTTTAAGGCAGCTAAATCAATTGCTTAGGATGCATTCAGGTACAGGGCTATTTACATATATTCACTTGATGTATCCTCATGAGCCATATTTGCCGGCATCACCTTACGATGATTATTTCGGAAGAGGTACATTTCGCATAGTTTCGAAAAACAAAAAAGCAGTAATAAACATGTATGACGGGGAAATTAAACTAGCGGATGATGTAGTGGGAGGCTTTATTGCAGATATCCGCCGGTTGAAGCTTTACGATGATTCCATTATCGTCATTATGTCTGACCATGGCGAAGGTTTCTGGGAGCATGGGTTGTTTGAACACGGCAATTCTCTCTACAATGAGTTGTTGCATGTTCCTCTTATTTTCCAGGCTCCAGGGAGATTACCTCAAGGCAGAACCGTAACAGAATTGGTCAGAACTGTGGACATATTGCCGACGATTCTCGAACTCGTTGGTATTAACCAAAATAGAAATTATAGGGGAATTTCACTGTTGGAGTTGATTGAAGGCAATGAGAGCTTGAATAGGTCGGCTTACAGCGAATTTCCACATTCACGGATGATAAAGGGGAAAACGATTCAATCCATAACAGAAAAGCTTATTGATCCCCGTACAGAAGGCTGCATGCTGGAATACTATGACATGTCAAAAGACGCAAAAGAACTAAAAAATCTGGGGACAGTTGGATTCGCTGGAATCTCTGAATTAATGGGTATGATAGAAGCCATTGGTAGCAGTGCGAATATCAGACGTGCAACCTTCCAGCAAAAGCAGCAGAAGCCTTCAGAAGATATGCTCAGAAAATTGAAAACACTTGGGTATATACGGTAAATTAGTTTTTCATTAAAAAGCAAAAGAGTTCCTTCCAATTCCCTGTAGAAAAATGAATATAAAAACTATTCAGTCGATTAGGTTAGATAGAAAACTGCAGTTTTTGTTGCTGTTTTTAATTATTTATTTCAGAAGTGAGGGCATTGCAGAGGCGTATATCGGGCCTGGCGCCGGTTTTGCATTCATATCTTCCTTCTTTATCTTGCTTGTAACATTTTTCCTTGCTATAATGACCATACTCTTCTGGCCACTACGCCTCATCGTTAAGGCCTTCAAAAAGAAAAGGCCTGCCAACATGAACCATGGGGTCGAGTGCGTGGTCATAGTGGGTTTGGATGGTATGGACCCTGATTTAACAACCCAGTACATGGAAGAAGGTAAGCTCCCTAATTTGTCAAAGTTAAGCGAGTCCGGGACCTTCAGCAAACTTAAGACCACACTCCCTGCCATGTCGCCGGTGGCCTGGTCTTCTTTCATTACCGGTGTTGATCCGTCGAGACATAATATCTTTGATTTCTTAAATCGAAATTTTCAAACCTATCTTCCTGAGTTATCATCCACAAAGATTGAAAGATCTCCTAGAACCCTTTCTATGGGAAAGTATTCAATCCCAATCGGCAAACCTAAAATCAAACTCCTAAGAAAAGGTAGGCCATTCTGGAATATCCTGAGTGAATACGGGATCTTTAGTTCCATCCTAAGGGTGCCCATGACCTTCCCAGCAGAAAAGGTTAATGGAGTTTTACTCTCCGGCATGTGTGTTCCGGATTTAAAAGGGACACAGGGAACCTTTACTTATTATACGTCCAACGGAGATTCCACAGGGAAACGAACAGGAGGCGTCCAGATTCCGGTTACTATTGAGGAGGCCAGGATCAAGACCTATATACCCGGTCCGGATAACAATATTTTAAAAAAAGGCGGTGAGACACAGATCCCCCTGGAGATTACCATAAAGGGAGACGAAGAGGCTGAGTTAAAGATTTCTAAAGAAAAGTTCGTGCTGAAAAAAGGCTTATTCTCGGGATGGATTACAGTGACCTTTAGGCCCGGACTTAATATAAAGATCCGTGGGATATGCCGGTTTTTCATCAAACAGATTAAGCCCTGTTTTGAAATGTATATGACGCCAATAAATATAGATCCTGGAAAGCCCGCACTTCCTATCTCATCCCCTATCTCTTATTCAATCTACCTATCCAAGATGATGGGTAGCTACGCAACCCTCGGGCTGGCAGAGGACACATGGGCACTGAATGAACGGGTAATAGATGAAGAGATATTCCTTGAGCAGGCATACAAGTATCATCATGAGAGGGAAGAGATGTTCTTCGATGCCCTGGATAAAACCAGAAAGGGGCTGTGCGTTTGTGTCTTTGATGCAACTGACAGGATTCAACATATGTTCATGCGTTTTATGTCGGATGATCATCCTGCCAATAATGATGGGGTGGATTTGGCGAAGTACAAAGGAGTGATTGAGGATCTGTACAAGAGGATGGATTGTCTCATAGGCAAGGTCATGGAAAAGATAGATGATAAGACGATCTTGATGGTCATTTCGGATCATGGGTTCAAACCCTTTAAGAGAGGAGTCAATCTCAATACGTGGCTTTATAGGAATGGTTATCTTTGTCTGAAAGATGGGAGTGAAATCGGAGGCGAATGGTTCCATGATGTGGACTGGAACAAGACGAAAGCGTATACTTTCGGATTGAGCGGCATATACATAAACGAAAAAGGAAGAGAGTCAAAGGGGATTATAAGCCTTGAGGAAAAAGAGGAATTAAAGAAGGAGTTAATAAGTAAATTGCAGGAATTAATGGATTATGATATAGGTGAGGTTGCCATACGCAGGGTCTTTGACAGCACAGATTACTTCGATGGCCCGTATATGGAGAACGGTCCTGACCTGATCATCGGTTACAATGAGGGATACAGGGCGTCATGGGGAGCAGCGGTTGGCAGAGTGGATAAGGAGATATTTGAGGACAATACAAAAAGCTGGAGTGGTGACCACTGTATAGATCCCCAATTGGTCCCGGGTGTATTCTTCTGTAATAGGAAGGTTGTTTCTGACACCCCTCATATCAGAGATATAGCGCCGACTGTACTGGAGTTGTTTGGAACGAATATTCCACCTTATATGAGCGGGAAATCTTTGATCCCCTCCAAGAGAACGGAGAAGGACTGAATGAAGCAAATAACATATAATTCGGAACTTCTTAAAAAGCCTGGGTATAAACTGTTCCTATGTGCTGCAGTATCAGTCATTTACCCATTATTATTGAGAAGTTATTATCATTCAAGGTAACCGGTCATGAACAGAAGAGAATTTCTAAAAACATCCGCTATTTTGGGTTTGGGATGCAGTTTTCTCCCTGCAGGCTGTTGGTTCAACACCAGACCTCAAAGTAAAAAGAAGGTCATTGTACTTGGAATAGATGGCATGGATACGCACCTTGCCCGCGAATACATGAGCCAGGGACTTTTGCCCAACTTCAGCAGGCTTGCCAAAAAGGGGAGCATGCGATCCGTAGCCACCAGTATGCCTCCCCAAAGCCCTGTGGCGTGGTCGAGTTTTATCGTTGGTGCCTCGCCGTCGGTCCATGGTATTTATGATTTTATCCACCGTGACCCTCAGACCATGATACCATATCTTTCCACTTCCAATGTTTCACCACCCGGCAAAACACTTGATCTAGGCAACTGGAAGATACCTTTTTCAAGGGGGCAGACCGAGAACCTCAGGAAGGGAAAGCCTTTTTGGGAGTACCTGGCAGACAAGGATATTCCCACTACCATTTTTAAGATGCCTGCCAACTTCCCCTGCGAAAGTAAGAAAGTAATGATGGTCTCCGGCATGGGGACTCCGGACCTCAGGGGCGGATATGGCAGTTTTACACTGTTCACAACAGCTCCAAACCTTTACAAAGATGACATGACTGGAGGCAAATTGATCCCGGTTGCTTTTCAAGGGCAAAAGCTACACACATATCTACCGGGCCCTGCCAACACACTTAAGAAAAACAGTCCAGAGGTAACGATTCCCATTGAGATATGGCGTGACCATCACCATCCGCTTGTACGTGTCGTAGTCCAGGATAAGGAGTTTTTGCTCCAACAAGGGGAGTGGACAGGATGGATTCAATTGTCTTTCCCAATGTTGGAGCCTTTATTTGATGTGAAGGGTATTTGTAAGCTTTATATCAAGAGTGTACATCCTGATTTCACCATGTATGTATCTCCTATTAACATTGATCCGTCCGATCCGGCGCTTCCAGTGGTTACATCAGAAAACTACGGTGAAGAGCTGGTCAGAAACGTTGGGTATTTTTATACTCAGGGCTTCCCCGAGGACACCAAAGCCCTTTCTGAAGGAGTGCTCAGCGAAAGAGAATACATGGACCTGGCCTATCAGATCATACATGAAAGAAGGATGCTTCTCGATTACGAACTCAAACGGTTCGAGAGGGAAGACACCGGGATGCTATTTTTTTACTTCTCCAGCCTCGATCAGGACAGCCACATGTACTGGCGCACCATCGATCCATACCATCCGCTTTACGACGAGGAATTGCACCGAAAATATGGACATACACTGAAAGAACTTTACATCGTAATGGATCAGACACTAGGTGAGGTATTGAAGCAAAACGATATAAATGACCCCAATCTTTCGTTAATGGTAATGTCTGATCATGGATTTGCTCCTTTTCGTAGACAGGTTAATGTAAATACCTGGTTGTTTAAAAATGGTTATTTAGGTCTCTCAGACATAAAGAATATAGAGGATAAGGGTTATTTTGAGAATGTTGATTGGTCAAGAACGGGAGCTTACAGCGTGGGGATTAACTCAATCTACCTGAATCTAAAGGGGAGGGAAAGGTACGGCACTGTGCCGGAAAGCCAGGCTAGAGAATTGCTCAAGAGAATACGCCGTGACCTTTTAAACCTTGTTGATGTGACAACAGGTAAGAAGGCGGTATCAAGGGTGTTGATTGTCCCCGAGCAAGAGCGGAGGCTTAACGCCCATGCTCCAGACCTGATCATCGGGTGGAACATTGGATACAGGACTTCATGGGGAAGTATTCTTGGGGGATTCTCCCGTGAGGTAGTTTCCGATAACCTCGACAAATGGAGCGGTGACCACTGTGTCGATCCAAACCTGGTACCGGCAATTTTATATACCAACAAGAGAGTAACAAAGGAAAATCCCAACCTTTGTGACATAACAGCCACCATTCTTAAGGAGTTCCGCATCACTCCAGATAATGAGGTGGAAGGCAAATCACTGTACAGTGTGTAAGCGAAATATGGAGAGGTAGGATGCCAAAGGTAAAGATCGACAAAGAATTATTGAAAAAAGCCAAAACCCATGCTGCTAGTGTCGGGTATTCATCCGTAGAAGAATTTGTAAGTCACATTATAGAAAAGGAAATACAAAAAGTAGAAGAGCCTGATTCAGAGGAGGAGGTAAAGAAAAGACTCCGAGGGCTTGGTTATATTTCTTAAATACCATGATAGATATTAATTCAATATTAAATTTTATCTTTGATGCCTTTTTCAATCCTTTTGATTCTCTTCATCCTATCTATGGCTTGGGTGCTATTTCTCTTTTAACAACCTTGATTGTTCTCCCTGTCTTTAGATATATCTCAAATCAAGAGGGAATCAAGAGAGCCAAAGACAGAATTATAGGCCACCTTTTAGAGGTTAGACTCTTTAACGATGACCTGAGGATTTTTTTATTAGCACAAAAGAACATATTAAAGTACAATTTGATTTATTTAGGATACATGCTAAAACCATTAATGATTATGATAATACCAATAATGATTATAATCATTCAAACTGGGGCCCGATATGAATATAGACCTCTCCATCCTGGAGAGGCGGCAATTGTGAAAGTTATACTGGGAACTAAAGGTACATTAAGTGAAAAAGGTAGCAAAGTAGTTCTAACCGCGTCTAAAGGATTAAAATTAGAGACCCCTTCACTGCGTGTTGATGGGGGTAGGGAGATGTATTGGAGAGTCAAGGCAGAGAGAGAAGGGGAATTTGATTTGTTGTTTCAGGTTCCTGACGGAGAGGTGAAAAGAAGAGTTGTTGTAAAGAATAAGGTTGCAAGGCTTTCATCACTAATGTTAAAAGGAGGGATAATAAACTCCTTCTTTCATCCTGGTGAGCCTTTCCTGCCTGAAAGTACAACTATAGAATCCATTGAAGTGAAATACCCACCAATGAAGGTAAGTGTATTTGGATGGAATATCCATTGGCTCGTGATCTTTTTTGTCCTCACCCTTGCGTTCGGTTTTCTATTAATGAGACCTTTCAATGTTAGAATTTAGAGACGGGTTTGGGGAATATACGTTAGATTATAAGATTTGTTTGTGGCGAATAAGATTAGAGTTTACCGAAATATTTCGCTGTGGCAAGCTTAACGGTTGCCGATATAAATTTACAAGCTAAGGTATGTCCCCTATCTCGCCCCGTTATGCCTCCCTCATTGTACATTTATGCCTGAAGTTGTAACTCCCATTAAAGATATTTATCTAATTGAATACAAATCAGATCTATTCTAAGAGTCGATGGCTGAATTCAAGTAGCGTAAAGGCACGAGACGTTGTTATGAAGATGCTGCATAATGATGAGGAACAGAGACATTGAAAAGGAGATTTAAGATTGACACATTCTCACATATTTAAAAAGTTGAGAAAATTCTTACCCGTAATTATCTGTTTGGCCATACCCATTATTTTGCTAATAGGGGCATATATTCGTATGTCTTTATTTTATGAAAAGCTATGGCTTTTCAATACTGTGGTACATGAGAATGGAAAGTATACACTTCTCGAGGTCATTCTTTATTTCAGGCATTTCCTCTGGGAAGTACCAATAAAAGGGGTCTATTCTTTATTTATTGTAGGTACCTTCTTTTATTATGGTAAACCTTTGGTGAGGATTGATAAGCCTCAAGCACCAAACGTTACAGCAAGACAAGTGCTGCTTAGCGGTGTTTTAGCCTTCGGCGTGGTCTTGTTATCGGTTTTTATGTCGGCGAGTGATATCGGACTTAAAGATACTGTGATGGGACTTTTCCAATACAGAACCCACGAGCTAAGACCTCTGGAATTCGGGTCTCATTGGAGAAATCACTTCCTCAGTAATATTGTGTTCTTTTCTACCTCTGCTTTTTGTGTTTTAGTATATCGAATGGTGAACAATGGTGGTCAATGGGTGAGGAGGAAGTTCTCAAATTTATTGCCTGTCTCAGCAGTGATCTTTGTTGTTCTTACTCTCTTCTTCGGAATGACGATGGATCCCTTTGAGAATCCCAGCTATCTTGGGCATCAGCTCAGGGAGGTTTTTGGCTCGGACCTTTCCATAACCATGTTGTTATGTATGGCAGTCTTAATTTTCCTGGAAGGAAAGTATGATCCGGGGGAAATAGACAGTGGAAGGGGAGGACAAAGGAACTACAAAAGAAATGTTCTGTTCCTGGTTTGTTGGGCTGTCCCAATTATTTTCATCACCGGATTCTTAGTCGTTAAAGTCTTGAGCCTTGACATTGGGGCCAATATAGAAAGCCTTGGGCACACAAAAGGGTGGTCCGTCCTCGATCTTTTTGCCTGGCATTTTTTTGAACATTCCCTGGATTATATTTTCGTTGTATTTAATGTCTATTTTATCTATCTTTTGGCATTAAGAATAGAATTGAAAAAAAGTTAAACTGTTACCAACAACTCAACCCTTTGTGGTGTCCTGATGTTTTCCGGGTTTGTTAGCATTCCTGCAATCCCCTCATCTACATCCCCTTCTCGGAGCCTCAGGTCCTTTTGGATTTGGTTGAGCATGAAAAAGACCGGGTTGTGAGCCGAACTTTTGTACAGAATGAAGTTTAAATGCAACATGGAATATGCTTTCTTGATTGTGTCTGTAATAATCAAAAGAACAATGATATTCTTCTTCGAGGAGTGATGATGACTATTCCAGGAAATTTACTCACAACGGCCATGGCCGTCATGCCGTACAAAGATGTTGATCGTGCTCTTGACGCGGCCCTTTCTATGGACATCCCTTTTTGGCCTCAACTCCCCATTTTCAGTTACTATGAAGATATGTATGTCCAGGCCTCGGAGCATTTTCCGGGTATTTTGGTGAATATCGAAAGACGCACGCTGAGTTTTTCCATGGACAAATTCATGGAGGAACTGGAAGAGGCCCTGTCCCACTTTGACGAGGCTGAATACTTTGACATCAGCCCAACTTACTCGGTGGTGTACCACCGTTTTCTGGAGCTTGATTTGTCCGGTTATCCGGCTATCAGGGGACAACTTGAGGGGCCTATCAGCTTTGGATTCAATGTGAAGGACCAGGATGACAAACCAATCCTTTTCAATGATACAGTACGACCATTTTTATTGGAGTTTATGGCAAAACGGATCAACGTTCAGCTAAGCCGTTTGAAAGAGCTGAACAAAAATGCCTTTATGTATGTGGATGAGCCAGGGTTGCAGCTTCTCTTCAGTGCTATGGCAGGGTATAGTGATCGGGCAGCCCTGGTTGATATGGAACGTTTTTTCTCCCTGATTGACAGGCCGCGGGGGATTCATCTGTGCGGAAATCCGGACTGGGATTTTCTTCTCGGTTTGGATCTGGACATCCTTTCCCTTGATGTTTATACCAACGGAGAGATTTTCTCTGCGTATGGTCCCTCAATAAAAAGGTTTCTGAATCGAGGTGGCGTTCTGGTCTGGGGGATTGTTCCCACAAATTTTGAACCTTTTGAGAAGGAGAATATCGATTCCCTGATGAATCGGCTCAAACAAATATGGTCAGTCTTGGGAAAGAAGGGAATCGATACGGAATTCCTTTTGTCCCGCAGCCTCATTTCTCCGGCAACATGTTGTCTGGTGAATCCGGATGGTGAAAAGACGGTGGAAAAGGCGTTCAATGTGGTGAAAGAGGTTTCAAGGAGGCTTCGTGAGGAATACAACCTGACTTAGCGACAAGGAGACATTCAAGAAGGATAACTGTCACGCTTTTTGATAAAAAGAACTAAGGATGTCAGGTCTCAACGGGCTGTTGCCCAAATCCCTTTGACAAACGACCTACATACAATATGTCCGCATCTTGATGAAAAAGGCAGGGCTAGTAACAGCCCTGCCTTAACTGTCTGATGATTATCTGTTTGTTACAGGCACTCTATTCTAAAGCCGTTTGACTCTGACTGCCTGAGGGCCCTTGGGAGAATCTTCCACCTCAAGGGTTACTCGTTCAAGTTCTCGAAGCGTACGGAATCCGCTGTCTTCAATACTGGAATGGTGTACAAACACATCACCATGGGTATCTGTTTCAATGAAACCGTATCCCTTTTTCTCGTTAAACCATTTTACTCGACCTTCCACGATAAGTTACCTCCTTTCTCTATTATTTCGTACAACTTATCAGGTACTACTTCGGAAGTAGTTATAAAGAGAAATCGCTTACGCAAAAGACCGATGTTGAACGGATTCCGAAATGCCATCCCCAATTTGTGTACCGTAATCTGATCACTTCACAAGAAGATAATGTCGAATACAGAATACAAATAAAAATAATAAATGATATATTATCATGTGTCAACGAAAAACATCGAAAGGATATGGCAGGTGGAATTGATCCACCCTTGTTTTTTGACGGCTCTTTGAATATAAGTAATCGACGCATTAAAGTGTTATTTTTGTTTCAGGTAACAGGGTTCCCAGGCGGTCAAGAAAATTATCCTTGTACTTATTGATGGACGTCCCCCTAAATCTCACTTCTAGCGGTGAATTCACCAGTGTTTGGTGCAGGATCTATTTCCCTGCACCCGTTTAGAAACCAAGTCAGAAATGCTGCCAATAGACCATATGGCTCGTTTCTCGTAATGCGAAAAAAAGAACGCTTTTTCGTCGACGGTGGAGTACTACCTATTGACATCGGAGGCCTTATAAGTGTTAGACATTATTATATTATCGGTAGCTCAGGCATACCTTCATACTTAACAACCGCTTCTGGCTTACCACAAAAAACA
>JAUXFK010000193.1 GCA_030623035.1 Deltaproteobacteria bacterium
ATCAATCCCTTTGTTGATTTCACTGAGAACCCGATCGCTTCCAGACTCCAGCCCGAAGTATATGAATTTACACCCTGCTCTTTGCAAGGCTTCAATTTCTTTACTGGATAAATCCGCCCTGGCCATTCCAGCCCATGGTTTTTTGAACTTCTCGAAATAGGTACAGAGTTCAAGTAAATTATTACCATTTATTGAATTGTCCCTGCATACCAGCATTTTGGGATTATATTTATCGATTAGCTCCTCTATTTCTTGAATAACCCTTTTAGCCGATCTTTCCAAATATCCAGAATTCCATCCTTTAGCTAATGAACAAAATCTGCATTTTCCCCAAATGCACCCATGCTTCATTCTGAAAGGAAGAATGTCAAAAATATATTTTTCTCGATTTTCATATACAGGTGTTGGCAAGGTATCGTAGTTGACAGGTTCGTTACCGGGATTCATGTTGAAGAGATCGTTTAAATGGCGAATCTGGATATCGTCCTTCACCAAACTCTCTTCGTCTGTCCATGAGCCCAATGAATTGCCGAAAAAAAATATCTCAGTACGATGTGATTCTTTTTTTATTATATTGGAAAGCTTCAAAACATCTTCTGTGGGAATAGTAGTAAACCAGGATGGGGTAGTTATAAATACTTTTTGATAGTCTTTCCAAGCTATCTGTTTCAACTCCTTCTCTGCGCTATCTAACAATTGATAATAAAGCGGATAAAGATCAAAATTATCTAATACGACCTGCTTATTATCAAAAGCAAAAATTACCTCTTTTAGCCTTTCTCTGTTCTTGAAATATATCTGTGCGTTTAAATCAATTATATCTAATTCAAATTTTTTTCTTAAGATTGCAGCACCATAACCAAGATAAGAGCTTGGGTGTAACGGTAAATGGCTGAGAAATGGTGTTATTAATGCAGCTTTCATACTGGACCGTAAATCGGCAAATTCATAATTCTATAAACTTTTTAGTATAGCATGGGGCGCCACCCTTTGGAAGGAAAATTGCCACTCATAGGACAAGATAACATCCGGGGTCTGTGTTCGAATGGCTTTTCACTTGACAAAAGCCGGTTATTGGTAGAAATTAAGTACTATTGATCTTCAGCAAAGTCCTAATTAAATTACCCACATAACCTTAACCTTCTGGAGTGAGCCATGAGAAAATTTGGCGAGAAGGTAGATATGGAAAGCCTCCGAGGAAATTTCCTACATCCTTGGAGGCTTTTCTGTTTGGGAAGGTGATCCCCTGCTGCAGCGAGCTTCAAAGGTCAAGCCCTCCGCACCCCAGTCCAAAGTGCTGTGGCGACAAGATATATAGAGCCGAAAACAGAGAGGCAGAACTTTTTTACTTTAACTTCATAGAAAGGGAGATCCAAGCATGCCAAAAATAATACCAATCTATGGGTCAGGCAGCGAAGGTCTCAGTGATGAGCCAGAGGTCAAGGTCGATTATAAAAATAAAGGTGAGAAGATAAATATAACTTATATCTTCCCCGGATATTCTGTTTCGAAATTTAAACGAAAAGTAAATGAAAAGTGGAAGCATTTTAGAGAGGTCAGGATGTCGGGAACAGGCTCTTATTCAGTGGACGCGAATCCACTTCTGCCTTCTTTTGGACGATTTGTTCAGATTCCACTCAATTACCGGGTTGTTAAAGTTCGCTCCAGGAGATTAAACCCTATACCGGACAAAAAATACACGATAACATGGGCCGAGGAGATAGTGTGGGACGAAGATGCGATTAGATTTGTTAAGAAAGTTTATGGAGTTGATAAATTTTTACCCGAAAAAGTCGTAGAGCACAGCGGCCCTTATTTTATGGATGGATACAAGGTCCTCCTGGTTCACGTGAGGCCATTGCAGTACAACCCGGGGAAAAGACTGCTAAGTATATATGGTAAGATCAAAGTGTATATTGGGCTGTCAAAAATAGAAGATTCAGAAATAGAAGAAGAGGAGAAATTATACGAATGGGCCTTGACGGATACATTCAATAATCTTGAAGGTTTCGGCAATCTTATCCTCAATCCGGGTAGGAAAGTTTTCGAGGAGATAGAGCATAAGCGAAATCCCAGGGCAGACATTTCTGACGAGCGCAGGAAAACAGAATTCCTCATAATTTATGACAAGGATCTCAAAAGACCAGCAGAAATGCTAAAAGCATGGAAGGAGAAACGCGGCATCAGAACAAAGATTGTCTGCATAAAGACGGTGGGGAATAGGCCTGAAAAGATAAAAGGGTACATCCATTATGAAAGATTAACACGTTCACCACGTCTGCGTTATGTCCTGCTCTTTGGAGATGTGGATAAAATTACGGTGTCACAGGAAGAAGGAAGACATGCAGAAATAACAGACCACTATTTCTATACTCATAAAGATGCAAACAATTCAGAATGTCTTTTGCCATGGGTTTCCGGAGGCCGAATCCCTGTAGAGAAGGAAGAAGACGGCATGTCCGTTGTGGATCAAATTATTCGCTACGAAAAGGAACCGCCATTTGACCCCGAATATTATAAAAGGATGACGGTTGCAGGCTGCTTTGAGGCCAGTAAAGATGAAGAAGGAGGATACCAGGACGGAAGGGCTAACGAAAACTTCATGAAAACCATGGAAGATATTAGAAAGCATATGATATCTCAGGGTTTTAAGGTAAATCGAGTATACTTTTCGAACACCAAAAAAAGCAAACCGTTTATTTACAGGGATGGCACACCTGTGCCCCGGGAGGTAAAAGACGAAATAATAACAGATCAAAATACTGCAACGAAATTACTAATCGGCTATATCAATGAAGGTCAGCTAATAGTCTGCCACAGAGGTCACGGATGGTGGGACGGGTGGTGTTGGGACGGATCATGTGTACAGGGGTTCAAGACTAATGACCTTAAATCCATTACGAGTGATTGCCCGAGCGTACTCTTCAGTATCAATTGCTTGACCGGGAGTTTCCATGAGTCCTCAAAGAATATTTTTGCAGAGAAAATCCTTGC
Source organism: Deltaproteobacteria bacterium (assembly GCA_030623035.1). Classification (GTDB taxonomy): domain Bacteria; phylum Desulfobacterota; class UBA8473; order UBA8473; family UBA8473; genus JAUXFK01. The sequence continues at coordinate 2,995 of JAUXFK010000193.1, forward strand.
ATTGAATGGGGGAGCCCCCACCCTCATTGCAGCCAATTTTATTACCTCTACATGGCACAATGACAGTATGGCAAAAGCACTTTTTGATGCCCTTTGGCCTGGGATTATTCCTGCTTTTCCCAAAACGAATATAAGTTTCCCGGTTAAAAACCGCAGGATTGGTGATCTCCTGAATTACGCGAAGGCCTACCTGCTGGTTAAGCATGGCGCTAATGCCGAGACAAAAGAACAATTCGAGTTATATCATATTATCGGGGATCCGACCTTAGAGATATGGGAAGATGAACCTTCTTCGGTGAGGTTGCGTGCCAGAATAATGAGGGATGCTCTTCACATAACAATGAACACGTGCCCAAGGGCCGCGGTCCTTACCATCTGGCATCGCGACAACCTTCTCAAGAGGATAAAGCCATTGCGCCCACGGGCAACCGTATCCCTGAAGGATCTCGGCAGAAAGCCACCCTATTCAATCTGCCTGTCAGCGCCAGGTTGCCGTTTCACCGAAGTAACGGCCCGGCATTGATAAAAACACGCCTTTTGCGTTTCCCTACAGACTGATAAAATGTAAGGGCTGTATTTGAAGGACAGCGTATCAACCGGGTGCAAAAACAGTACTAATAGTCCTTGTCATGAACCTCAAAAAAATAATCAGTAGCCACGTGGAGATTCCTAATACTTCGAAGTTGCTGCGTGGTTATTACGTAGTCGTGCTTTTTAAGATACACTTCAAGCTCACTATTATCGTACTTTTTTTTAGAGACAATGCGATAAAACCCTCTTATTAATCTCTTCGTGTCTTGCGATACTGGTACGCCTGAGCCGTACGATGCATCCAAAATAAACTTTTTAAAATTCTTAAGTTTCTTATTAGCCATGATTCCCTCCTTTTTCTCCATTATTGAATTAGGATCACCATTGTCTTTATCCCCTGTATCATATTTTAAAAATGTTGTCAATAAAAAAATTTACAATTTATCATAAGTTTTTGGACCAAAATATACAATTTAAAAGTCAATATGCATTATTCATACAATGCCTTGGAGTCGCTTTAGAAGTCATGATGATGCTTTATCCAATACTCTCTTACAATAGGGAAGCTCAGGATACATGTCCCTGTACCATTCTGAAGGACGATCCATGCCGTTTTCCTTGCACAATCTGTAATAACTGCATATGGGACAACTGATTTCATCCGGCGCAACTGCTATTCGGTACTCATTGGAAGCAAGCACCTTTTCAATCATCCCTGATTCATATTTGCCGAAGTTATTAAATGTGGAATGGGAAAGGGCGATATTTCGGTTTGCCATGACAATGAGATGCCCGGGGCGGTGTAGAGGCAGAACCCGTGGTATCAAGGGCATCTCAAACAGTTTTGAAACAACAACGGCCAATGGATTATTTAGAATTTCGGTTTTATGGCCATATATGTTTAAAAGCGATACCATCCGAACGAGTTTCAAAAAGTCAGCCGGGTCAAGAAGTTCATTGGACAAATCAAAGACATCGTCCCTTACCCTGATAAGTTGTATAAGGGAAAAAAGATTTATATCCGGAAATCTCTCGTATAAATCATCTATGAAATGGGGTAGAATCGGGAGCAGGCTTTTAGAGACAGTTGTAAAAATACAAAGATCAATGCCGGCATCGAGCGCCTTTTCAATCCCCAGAACTGCCCGCCTGTAGGAACCTTGCCCCCGTATCCTATCATGCAACGATTCAGGTCCCTCTAAACTCACCGAAATCGAAAAACTGACATAGTCTGATAATCGACTAATGAGACCCTCTGTGAGCAGGGTTCCGTTGGTATTTATAAAGACTTTTTTATATCCCAGTGAAAATGCATAATCCAAGGCTTCCAATAATCCTCCCCAGAGCAGAGGTTCGCCACCTGTGATGTGAAGACGACGGTAGCCTAAACGATATCCCTCGGAAATGATCTCTCTAACAAGATCAATGGACAAGTCTGAGCACTCGGAAATAGCCGCGCGAACAAAGCAATGCGAGCAGGCGCTGTTGCACCGGTTTGTAACTTCAATACTAAGACTTTCCTCATATTTTCCCTTGTAATTCTCTCCTTCAATATTTTGACTCATAAAGGATTTCTTTAGTCACTTAAGGGTCTCAAAAGAAAGCGTAATTCTCCTGCCAGACCGGTCATATTATGGTTTTCAGAGATAGACGCGGCTGACTCGAGTTCCTTGGCAATTCTCTGCCGTATCCTGTTGATAACACCGTTCTTATGTATGTAATCTAAAATAATATCATAACAAGAATTGTCATTATTTGATTCTGTCATTTCATTCTTATCCCAAAGTTCCCTTATGTTTTCAGGAAGACAAATATATATAGAGGAATGGGTGCCTTTTTTCATATCTATATTAATATCCATTACATCATCGAGCAGTCTCCAGGCGATGCCGAAGGAACCATAGGCGCTCTGAATCGCATCGATAACGTCTTTATCAGTAGTCATCCTTTTTGATAGGAGTACAGGCACTATCAACCATGTTGCCATTTGCTTTCTGAAAATGTCACAGTAGCTATCC
>JAUXFK010000025.1 GCA_030623035.1 Deltaproteobacteria bacterium
AAGTGAGGTGTTGAATTTTTAAGATTTGTTGTAGAGGGGGGGGCAAATTTTTCCCCTTGACAAAAGTCGAACATGGATGGGGGGCGGGTCGGACCAAGCTAACAACTGAAATCAAGGACTTTATCTATGATGTTGAGTAGAGCATCAGCATAGCAAATAAAAGCCTACGCCAGCGCCTCTTGATACTCGGCAAAGAGGTGTTCCTTCTTTATCCCGTGGTCTATAAAATCCCATGGAAAGATCTCCTCAGGATGCCTTTGCCTGTATACATAAAAGTCAGGATTTATATCTACCTCTTTAAATGCCCTTTTCCAATCTCCGCCAAATTGATACGCAGCAAGGATGATTCTACCTACCCTTCGATCACCTCTACTGAGAAGAGTTTGTATATAGCTCCATTTCGGGAGATCAGAAGTAATATTGATGTTCCCCTCTCTCTTTAATCCATTTCTTATTATCTTCAGTTTGTTATTGAGAGATTTCACATCATCGAAAGGATGCCACTGAAATGGTGTTGCCGGTTTTGGGACAAAAGAGTTGATGCTGAGGGTTATCCTTCCGATCCGTTTTTTCCCCTTGCTCGCCTTTAAGATATGATGTTTCAGCTTTTTTATAAGGGAAACAATCTCTTCGATATCTTCGATCGTCTCTGTAGGTAGGCCTATCATAAAGTAAAGCTTTAGATGGAATATATCATTGTCGATCACCATCCGGGCTGCATTCAGTATGTCGTCTTCAGTAATCTTTTTGTTTATAACCTTTCGCAACCTTTCTGAGCCTACTTCCGGGGCAATGGATATGGTTTTGTGGCCACTTGCTTTTAAATATTTAATCACGGTATGGTTAAGAGAATCCGCTCTTAAAGAAGCAACAGAGACCTTTTTGTTTTTTTTTATTACTGAATCACATAGCTCATTAAGCCCTGGATGGCTCAAAACATCCGCTCCGACGAAGCCTATCTTATCAACCTTATCCAGTGCATTGGTAACCGTATCACCGAGATTCTTAAGCCCCCTTCTCCTGTATGGACGGTAGATGAAATAAGTGGCACAAAATCGGCATCCCCACTTACATCCACGGCTGATCTCTACAAGGAACATATTGCTGAATTCAGTATGGGGGGTTGTTATTATGGAATGCGTCTTGAATCGATTTATGTCTTTTATCCATCTCCTCTTGATTCGTTGACAGAATCCACTTTCGGGCATAAACTCCTTGATCGTGCCTTCACTTTTATAACTCACGTTGTAATATCCGGGAACATAGACCCCTTCTATACTCGCCATCTTCTCTAAGACTTTATCCTTATTATAACCATTCTCAGCGCTTTTTTTATATGACTCGACAAGTTCTGTGAGAGCTTCCTCACCTTCACCGATTACAAACAGGTCGATAAAATCGGATATGGGCTCAGGGTTCATACTGGGGGCTATACCACCTGCGATAATCAGGGGATAGTTGTTTTTTCTCTCTTCTCTTTGCAGTGGTATCTTTGCCAGATTCAAGATCCTTAATATATTTAAATAGTCATTCTCAAAAGAGATGGAAAAGGCAATGATGTCAAACTTATATAGAGGCTTTTGTGATTCTAATGTAAATAGGGCGGTATTGGTATTTATATATCTTTGATCTTCATCTTTGTCAGGTAGAAAAACCCTCTCACAGAGTATATCCGGAAAGCTATTCAGGTGTTGATAGATGGTATGGACACCTAAGTTCGACATCCCGACATGGTAGATGTTTGGATAGGCAATGGCAATCGTAGTCTTGCCTCCCCAGGGTTTTATAATAGTACCTTCTTCTTTTGCAAGTGTTTTTTTAGCCTTGTCGATCAGCCCCCAATACATCCCTATTCTCTAATTTCTTTTCTCAAGAAAGCCGGAATTTCATATTCATAATAATCCTCTTCTTCTGGAAACTCCGGGGTGATTCTCCCCAGGCGAATAACCTCTCTATCTCCGAAATCCTTTCTAATATAAGTTGGGATATCCCTGTCCTTATCTTTCACGGTTGTAAAAATCTTCTCCTGTGAATGGCCATTTTTCTTGTCATACCTTACTTCTTCTACGCCCTTTTTAAAACCGGTAGCAATAACAGTAACACGAACCTCATCGTCCATAGCGTCATTAATAACCGCTCCGAATATTATATTCGCATCTTCATGGGCCTGTTCTTGAATCAAGGTGGATGCCTCATTTATTTCGTGTAGAGTTAAGTCGGAACCTCCTGTAATATTAATTAGAATCCCTCTTGCCCCTTCTATACTTAAGTCCTGTAATAAAGGGCTGGATATGGCGTTTTGGGCAGCTTCTATCGCCTTATTTTCTCCACTTGAAGCCCCTGTCCCCATGATAGCCAGACCCTTCTCCGACATAGTCGTTTTAACGTCAGCAAAGTCGAGATTGATTAAACCATTGACTGTAATTAAATCAGATATGCCTCTTACCGCATGGAGTAAGACTTCATCAGCCATCTTAAATGCACCGAGCAAAGGGGTATTCTTTTCACTAATTAATAAGAGCCTCTGGTTGGGTATCGTAATTAAAGTATCTGCTACCCTTTTCAATTCTGTGATTCCTTCTTCTGCTGTTCTCTGGCGCTTTTTTCCTTCAAAAAGAAAGGGTTTGGTAACAACAGCTACGGTTAATGCCCCAATCTCTTTGGAGATTTCAGCCGCTACAGGTGCGCCTCCGGTTCCGGTACCGCCCCCCATACCTGCGGTAATAAAGACCATATCCGTACCCATAAGCAGCTCTCTTATCCTTTCCCTGTCTTCCTCGGCTGCATTTCTGCCGGTTGCCGGATCTGCTCCTGCTCCCAGTCCTTTAGTTAAACGTTCTCCAAGCTGCAATTTTAACGGGGCATTGGATATCCTCAATGCCTGGGCATCCGTATTGGCACTGATGAAATCCACGCCCTCCAGTTTAGATTGGATCATGGTGTTTACCGCATTACACCCCCCGCCTCCAATCCCGAAGACCTTAATCTTAGCCGGTTGTTTTGCATTCTCACTCATTTCAAAAATCACTGTAATACCTCCTTATTTATTGGTTGTTTTTAGTAAATTTATAAAAAAGCCTCTTCAAACCATTTCTTAAACTTGTTTGATACTTTGCCCAGTATGTTTCCATCTTTACGTTTGAATTTGTTTGTGTTTCGGCCGTTACTACCATAAAGTAGCAGCCCAACCCCTGTGCTATACATTGGATTATTGACCACATCGGATACCCCCTCTATCCCCACTGGATAGCCCACTCTAACCGGGAGGTTAAATATGCTTTCGCCCAGTTCCGGTAAGCCTTCCAGTAAGGCAGACCCTCCTGTTATAACAACACCTGAGGCCATTAGGCCATCGCAATTCGATTTAATCAATTCCCGTTTCACCAGTGAAAATATCTCTTCCATACGAGGCTCTATTATATTACTTAACTGTCGTCTTGGAAGAACCCTTGGGGCTCTCCCTCCTACACTGGGAACCTCAATCGTTTCATCCCGATTAACCAATTCCGGAAATGCACAACCGTATTTCTTCTTGATCTTTTCCGCTTCAGTCGTAGGAGTTCTCAATCCTACGGCAATATCGGAAGTAACATGGTCACCCCCCAATGATAAGACCGATGTATGTTTAATATTTCCATTTGAGAATATGGCAATATCTGTCGTTCCTCCGCCGATGTCGATTAAAATAACGCCCAGTTCTTTTTCGTCTGCGCTGAGAGTCGCCTTACTTGAGGCCAGTTGCTCCAATACAATATCCGAGATGTCCAGTCCTATTCTGTTTGTACATTTAATGATATTTTGTTTCGTGTTTGTAGCTCCAGTAACGATATGTACCCTGGTCTCCAACCTCACTCCAATCATCCCGACAGGTTCCTGGATTCCATCTTGTTCGTCAACAATGAATTCCTGCGGAAGAATGTGTAGGACCTCTCTGTCTAGTGGGATAGCGATGGCTTTCGCTGCATCTATAACCCTTCTCACGTCATTTTTTTTTACTTCTCGATTTTTAATGGCAATGATACCCAGGCTGTTGAACCCTTTAATATGGGCACCAGAAATTCCTGTATATACGGAATGAATCTCAGAACCTGCCATTAACTCTGCTTCCTCAATTGCTTTTCTTAGAGAGTTAACAGTACTTTCGATATTTACCACTACCCCCTTTCGGAGGCCTTCTGAGGGATAAGTACCGATCCCAATAATATTTATGCCTCCGTTGGTTTTTTCCCCGACGATTGCACATACCTTTGTAGTACCAATATCCAGACCTACGATTATGTTATTTTGATTATTACCCACCTTTTCACCTCCCCCTTCTTTTTTGTAAGGCTGCCAAGGTTTGCGGTGATTCTGTTTTGTCGAGCTTAACATAGACCTTTTCCCCATAGACCAGGTTGATATAATCCGCCTTTTTATATTTATTCTGTAGGTCAGCCATGACTTTCTTCAGCCGATCGAGTTTTCTACCATAATCGTTAAACCCCAGCTTTATCTGTGTTGCATCTTTCATTGTGAAGATGGTCAGACCACTGTGAGGGTCCATATTGATCTCTGACAGTTCGTCCATACTCAGGACTTTTTTCCCGTTTATTTCATCCATAATGGTTAAGGCCTTTTCAATAAGACGCTTTGATACACTTTCATTGGCTGCTAAAACAGTTGATTCCAGACCCGTCAGGATGGGGACATCGAGAGCATCCTCAGGCCCTATTTCTTTAAATATAACGCCCTGTTTATCGATGAGATATAGCCTGTCCAGGTTAATTATGGCAATTGGATCCCTTTCAGTAATACTTATGAAAATTTTTTGCGGCAGTTTTCGCTTTAATAGGGCATTTTCTATCCATGGGTGCTGTTCTATCCTCTTACTCGCTTCTTTTAGATTGATGGTGAGTATGTTCATCCCAATGCCGATTCTTGCCATGTTTAGGACTTCCATATCCGTAAGCTTTTTTTCTCCATTAACTATGATTTGTTGAACACTAAAATAAGGGGATGTGCAAAGATAAGAAAGGAAGATATAACCGATTAATCCTAGTGCTCCGATTGAGACAAGAGGAAAGATCACTTTAGAGAACCTAGAGATTATGAGGGAGTAATCCGGCTTATTTTTCCTTTTTTGCCGGCTACTTGTTTTATTGCTTTTGACTTTTCCAGTCTTATAATGCCTCATTGTTTCCTCCTCGATAATGTTAAAATGCCTGACGGTTATTTAAGAACTTAAAAGATACAAAAAGCTTGTAACGACTTTGGAGCTATTCATTGTGAATGTAGCCTGGCACTCTCTAACATCTCTTGTACGAGAGTATTAAAATCATATCCGGCATGATACGCAGCCTTTGGAAGCAGGCTTGTCTTGGTCATCCCGGGAATTGTGTTTATTTCAAGGATGTTTGCGTTCCCTTTTACATCCAGAATCATATCGACTCTGGCAGCCCCATGGCATCCTAAAGCCTTATAGGCCTTTAAGGCTGTGTTTTGTATCTCCGACAATTGTTCATTGGCCAACCTCGCAGGAAAGATATACTCTGTCATGCCACTTGTGTACTTTGATTCGTAATCGTAGAATCCACTTTTGGGGACGATCTCAATGACTGGAAGGGGAGACCCGTTTAAAATCCCCACCGTTATCTCCGGCCCATCGATGAATTCCTCAATGATGATCTGATCGTTGAATCTGAAAGCCTCTTTTATCGCCTTCTTAAGTTGTCCTTCATTTTTAACGATACTTATGCCTATTGTCGAACCTTCTGATACTGGTTTAACCACCAAAGGATATCCCGATAGGATCTTTTCCCCTGGTCTGTCTTTTAAGTAATTCTCTGCCTGAAAAACCTGAAAGTCAGGGGTTTGTAATCTGTGGAACATTAAAATTATTTTGGTCATATATTTATTCATTGCCAGAGCGCTTGCCAACACCCCTGAGCCCGTATATGGAATTCCCATAATCTCCAGCATCCCCTGGATTGTCCCATCCTCTCCCCATCGACCGTGGAGTGCAATGAAGGCAACGTCGATCCTGTCTGTTAGCAACCTCTTTGCAACATCCTTATCCACATCTATTGAGCATGCGTTATAACCCTTCTCTTTAAGAGCTGAGAGTATGGCATTACCACTTAAAAGAGAGATGTCCCGTTCTGCCGATAACCCACCTAATAAGACCCCGACCTTTTTATCTTCCCACATAGGTTAGTTCTCTCCTACGATCTTTATTTCCGGCTCTAATGTAATGCCTGTTTTTTGATATACCCGAGTTTTGACCTCTTCTATTAAGCACAGTACATCGTTTGCTGTAGCATCCCCACTATTCACGATGATGTTGGCATGCATATCCGAGACCCTGGCCCCTCCTATTTGCGTACCTTTAAGACCCGCCTGATCAATCAACCTGCCGGCTTTTTTACCTTCAGGATTCTTGAATATTGAACCCGCATTTGGAAATTCCAGGGGTAGTGTTTTCTTCCTTTTCTTCATTTCTTCCTGTATTGTTCTTTTTATATGGGATTGATTATCCTTCTTTAGTTGAAATATCGCGCTTAACACGATACTTCTCGGAGGTAGCTGTAGGTTTCTGTATGAAAACATCAACTCCTCTTTTTTTTGGGTAATGAGCTTTCCCTTGTGGTCTAATATGGTGATGGATTGGATAGCATCTTCAAATGTTCCGAGCCTGCCGCCGGCATTCATAACAATACCACCACCCACAGTGCCGGGGATGCCGCAGGCAAATTCAAAGCCCGAAAGACTATGATCTACGCAAAACTTGACTAATTTGACCAATGATACCCCTGCCTCTGCAAATATCAGGGGAGATTTATTCCCTTCTATTAATTCTAATCGGTTAAAACCGGGGGGTAGGCTTATTACGACGTCTCTTACTCCTCTATCTCCAATTAAGAGGTTCGTCCCATTGCCCAGGATTAAGTAAGGCGTTTGCTCTTCATTTAAGTATCGAATAATCTTTATAAGGTCTTCCCTGCCATCAGGAAATACGATTACATCCGCTGGTCCGCCCACTTTTAAAGAAGTGTACTCTTTTAACGGATGATTAATAAGCAGGTCTCCTTTTATAACCTCCTTGATTTTCTCTATCTGTCTTCCGTTGTCCGTTAACCGTTTACCGTTCACCGTTTACCTGCAACATCTTCTCTATCAACTCATCTCCAACCTTGTATATATCTCCTGCCCCCATCGTAATTAACAGATCGCCCTGCTTTAGTATCTTCTTTAGATGGGAAGCAATCCTGTCCTTGTCCGGTAAAAATGATATGTTCTTATACCCATGTTCCTTCATCCCATCAAAGAGAGACCTTGCATCGACTCCTGGTATTGGGTCTTCGCCCGCAGGATATATATCTGTAATGATTAATACATCTGCCTGATTGAAGGCACCTAGAAAATCTTCATAAAGGTCTTTGACCCGTGTGAATCGATGGGGCTGGAAAACAGCGACGATTCGCCTCCCCCATCCAGCCTTTGCCCCGGACAGGGTCGCTTTTATCTCTATGGGATGGTGGGCATAGTCATCTACAATAAGGATATTGTTGTACTCACCCTTTATCTGAAACCTTCGCTGGATACCTCCAAAGTTATTTAGGCTTTCCTGTATGCAGTCAAAATCCATGTCCAGTTCAAGGCCAACGGCTATGGCTGCTAAGGAATTGTATACATTGTGAGTGCCTGGCATTTGAAGTTTAATCTTACCGAGGGATTCCCCGTGACGTAATACATCAAAATTTGTCTCGTCACCATTAAATGCAAGCTCTCTTGCCTGAATATCTGCCTGGCTTGTTAACCCATAAGTTATATATCTCTTTTTTATTTCTGGTATCAGGCCCTGGATGTTCTTATGATCCAAACATATAATAGCCAAACCGTAAAAGGGGATCTTATTTATGAAGTCTAAATAGGACTTTTTTACTTCTGCCATGTCCCTGTAATGGTCCATATGCTCCTGGTCTATGTTTGTAACCACAGCAATTGTAGGGGAAAGTTTTAAAAAGGAACCGTCACTTTCGTCTGCCTCGGCAACCAGAAAATCTCCCTGTCCGAGTTTCGCATTGCTGTCTATACTATTTAATTTTCCCCCGATTATTACTGTAGGGTCCATACCCCTTTGAGCCAGTACCGTTGCTATCATTGATGTAGTCGTGGTCTTTCCATGAGTGCCTGATACCGCAATACTGTATTTCATCCTCATCAATTCTGCGAGCATTTCTGCCCGGGGGATAACAGGGATAAGACGTTCGTGGGCTTCTATTACTTCAGGATTATTGGGGCTTATGGCTGAAGATATTACCACTACGCTTGCATCTTTCAGGTTGTCCTTGCCGTGTCCGTAACTCATAGCGGCCCCTAAGTGACGTAGCCTTATTGTAATCTCAGACTCCTTTATATCTGATCCACTCACTTTATATCCCAGGTTGAGTAAGACCTCGGCAATACCGCTCATTCCAATACCACCGATTCCTACAAAATGGATATGCTTTTTCTTTTTATACATAGAGTTCCTTTATGCCGGGCTTTTGGGAATGTATTTTATATGGTATCATTTTAGTGCTATGAAATAGAAAGCTATCATCAAGCTTTAACGACGGTCAAATTTTAATGCGTGTATTGTCTGAGCGTCTTGGTGAGCGTTAAGAAAGAACAGGGGATAACCTCACATTTTATATCTGAAATAGTTAATAATGGAGCTACTTAATTGAATGGTGATATACTGTTCTTTCTTTACGCTCACTTGGATGCGAGTTTTACACGGATTAAAATTTGATTGTCGTTGAAGCGACGCTTTTTCAAAAAGCTAAACTGTTACTTTATATTTAACATTTCATAGCAGATGTCTACAATGTCTTTCGTAGCTTTTGGTTTTCCCAGCTTTAAGGCTGCCTTTTCCATATTCGATATGGTGTCTGGATCTGATGCCAGAGCGGTGATCATCTCGGCCAGATTTTTTCCATTCAGATCTCTGTCCAGTACCATTTTTGCCGCTTCATTGTTCAATAAGACCCTGGCGTTTTTTTCTTGATGGTTGTTTGCTGCAAAAGAGAATGGAATGAGAATCGATGCCTTACCAAATAAGGTGAGTTCGGAAATCGTAGTGGCCCCGGCCCGGCAGATAACAAGATTCGCCTCTTGATATACTCCTGCCATATCATCAATGAATTTTACGATCTTTGAATCCATCCCCTTATCTCTATATATTTGAGAGACCCTTTGATGATCCGTATCTCCGGTTTGGTGGATTATTCTAAATGAGTCTTTATAAGGGGCAAGATAGACAAGGGCCTCAAGCATCTTTTCATTTATCGAATGTGAACCCTGACTTCCACCCAAGACAAGTAATGTAAATTTCTCCTTTTGAACCTTTTCTTTTAAGATGCTGTCTCTCAATCTCTTCCTTATTGGGTTGCCTGTAAATCGACTCTTTTTCATTGAAGAAAGATACATGGTTTGTGGGAATGATATGAATATCCTGTCCGCAAACCTGGCCAGTATCCTGTTCGTTATGCCGGGGAAGGAATTCTGTTCGCATATTGCCGTTTTAATCCTCATTAAGAACGCAACAAATACTACAGGGGCTGAGGCATATCCGCCTGTTCCAATAACCAGGTTAGGTTTGTAATCTTTCATGAGAGCCAAAGACTGATATAGACTTTTGGGAACAAGCAACAGGTTCCCAACTTTTTCTTTTATGGATTTTCCCTTTATCCCTTTAACATTGATCGTTTTGAGATCAAAGCCTTCCCTTTGAATAACTTTCGATTCTATCCCCTCCTTTGTCCCTACAAAGATACAGGTGTTCCGGGAATCCCTTATTGTAAATTCTTCTGCCAGGGCGATTCCAGGGAATAGATGGCCACCTGTTCCTCCGCCTGCGATTAATATCATCATCGTATCATCTCTTTTTAACCTGTGAAGAGATATTGAGTAATATACCCAAACCGATCATGTTGGTTAACAGGGATGACCCTCCATAGCTAACATAGGGAAGGGTAATACCTTTTGTTGGTAAAAGCCCCATTGTAACTCCCAGATGGGTAATTGCCTGTAATCCTATCAAGGAAGTGATACCCAGGGCCAGATAGACACTGAAAAGATCAGAAGACCTGATAGCGATCATGATGCCGCGATAGATGAATATCGAAAATATGCTAATAATAAAAAGGACGCCAATTAGCCCCAACTCTTCGCCAATAACAGAGAATATGAAGTCAGTATGGGGTTCTGGAAGGTAGAAGAGTTTTTGTTTTCCATCCCCTAATCCCCGTCCGAATATCCCGCCCGAACCGAATGCATACAAGGATTGGATGAGCTGGAAACCTGAATCTGCAGGATACTTCCATGGGTTGAGAAATGCCATCCATCTTTCCAGCCGGTAGGCTTTATTGATTATAAGAAAATAGATAACAGGAGAGGCGGATATCAATATCAAAGACAGGTGCGAAAGTCTGACACCTGATGCAAAGAGCATCGTAAACATAATCGCACCCAGACATAGAGCTGTGCCCATATCCGGCTGCCGCATGATTAGTAAGAGGATAATACCGGTGATGATAAGATGGGGTAGAACTCCTACAGAGAATGTTTTGATATTCTTGCCCTTTTTTGATAGGGAATAGGCAAGATAGATTATTAGACCGAGTTTGGCAAATTCAGAAGGCTGGATCGAAATCGTCGCGATTCTAAACCATCTTGTTGCCCCCCCAATTTTAAGTCCAATCCCGGGAATCAATACAAGAATCAAAGAAATGATACTTGTCGCAAGTATGATATATGCGATCTTTTTGTAAAACTGATGATCTATCCTTGTTACAATGAACATGATTACAATACTGATGAATGCAAATAAGGCCTGTCTTTTTAAGAAGAAGTATTCGCTATTGAATCGATCTTCTGCAATTATGGCACTTGCGCTATACACCATAACAATACCGATACCAACCAGCATTAGTGTTGCAATAAGCAAAATGTTATCGAATCCGCTATGTTGCTTCATTAACTTCTTTCCTGATTTTGTCGGCTTTTAACCTCAGCTCTGTGACAGTTGCCTTGAATACCTTTCCCCTTTCTTCATAATCTCTGAACATGTCAAAACTCGAACAGGCAGGGGATAATAGGACGATATCGCCAGGGGAAGAATCTAACCATGCAAGTTCAACCGCCTCTTGTAGTGTGTCTGCCTTAAGGGTTTGGGTTAGACTGCCCAGATCTTTAAAGATTATTTCTTTTGCCTCGCCAATGAGGATCAGCCTCTTTACCTTTTCTTTTACTAAACCTCTTAATGTATCGTAACCTGTGCCTTTGTCTTTCCCCCCGGCTATAAGTATTATGGGTTGATCGAAGCTCATAAGCGACTTTTCCACTGCTCCGGCATTGGTTGCCTTTGAATCATTGTAATAATGGACTCTGGATATCTCCTGTACAAACTCCATGCGATGTTCAAGACCTGTAAAATTGTCTATTGCATCTTTTATCTGTTCATTATTGCATTTACATATCTGGGCTGCTGCTATAGCGGCCATTATATTTTCTATATTATGAACCCCCTTTATCTTAAATGCCTCTGTGCTGAAAAAACACTTTTGGCTATGAATCTCCGATACAATGGAATCACCTTCCAGATAGATTCCCTTATCTATTCTTTCCTTTTTGCTAAAATAGATTTTCCTTACATCTTTCAAAGAATCAGCTATCTTTAAGATCAAGGGGTCGTCTGCATTTAAAATTGCAACATCCCCTTTATTTTGATTGAGGAATATCCTTTCTTTTGCTTTAATATAGTCTTGGTATGAAGAGTGTCGATCTAAATGATCCGGCGAGATGTTGAGTAATACGGCAATATTTGGTTTGAAATTCACAGTACCTTCTAATTGGAAGCTACTGATTTCCGCAACTACATAATCTGTTTCTTTCTTGAGGCTGATATACTCGATTAATGGGTTACCGATATTCCCACCGACAAAGACCTCTCTTTGGGATTTTCTAAGGATTTCGCCGATCAGGCTTGTTGTCGTGGTCTTACCATTTGTGCCGGTAATTGCGATGATAGGGGCTTTTATAAAGTTATATGCCAGCTCTATTTCACTTAAAACCTTTATTCCTTTCTCTCTTGCCAGCTTTACAGGCTGGATATTCATTGAAACCCCGGGACTCATAACAATAAGATCAGAGCCCAAGAAGGTTTCAACCCTGTGCCTACCAGCCTCTATATGAATACCTAGAGGCTTTAATCCCTTCGCTTCTTCGGTTAAATCATCGATGGATTTGCAGTCAGTGGCTGTTACGACCGCCCCCCCTTCTTTTAAGAACCGAGCACACGCTGTCCCACTTTTCCCCAGGCCGACGATCAACACCTTCTTATCTTTTATAGTAAGCAAAACTCTCTCCAAGACCGGTTAATACGAAAGGATCCGGGGTGTAACCCCAATTCTCTGTTATCTCAGCTTTAAAGTACTAATGGCAATAAGAGCCAGAATTATCGATATAATCCAAAATCTTACAGTAACCTTTGGTTCGTCCCAACCCTTTAATTCGAAATGGTGGTGTATAGGAGCCATCAAAAGGACACGTTTCTTTCTCAATTTAAATGAGCATACCTGGAAGATTACCGAAAGGGCCTCAACAACAAATACCCCCCCAACAATGCAAAGGAGAAACTCCTGTTTGGTTATTACGGCGATTGTTCCCAATGCCCCACCTAATGACAGGGAGCCGACGTCTCCCATAAAAATTTCTGCCGGATAAGTGTTATACCAGAGGAACCCCATACTGGCACCTAATAAAGCCCCACAAAAGACGGATAACTCTCCACTGCCGGCGATATAGGGTATCTGTAAATAATCGGCGATCTTAATGTGACCTGCAAAGTAAGAAAAGAGGAGGTAAGCGCTACTTGCAATCATCATAGGACCTATAGCCAATCCATCGAGTCCGTCTGTTAGATTAACCGCATTCGAAGTGCCGACTACCACAAGGATGACGAAGAGAATATAAAACACCCCCAGGTCCGGTTGCACCCCTTTCAAGAACGGAATACTGATCGATGTACTGAAGTGGCTATGCCGGTACAGGAAATATCCTATAAGAAAAGCGATAAGTATTTGACCTCCCATTTTGTATCGAGCCTTTAACCCAACAGAATTCCTCTTTACCAGTTTTTTATGATCATCTATAAAGCCAATCGCACCAAATCCCAGGGTGCTTAAAATGACCACCCATAAATATGGATTTGTAAGGTCCCCCCAAAGCAATGCAGATAGAGTCAGGGAAAAGAGAATTAATGTTCCACCCATGGTTGGTGTGCCGTGTTTTTTAAGGTGGGAGGTTGGGCCGTCTTCCCTGATTTGTTGGCCGATATCAAGAGAACGCACCTTCTTAATGAACCAGGGAGTCAGCAAAAAGCTGATTACTAATGCTGTCAGGGCTGCATAGATTGTCCTGAAGGAAATGTATTTGAATACATTTAGAAATGTATATGTTGTATGAAGGGGATATAGTAAGTGAAAAAGCATATCTTATATTCTCTTTTAAACACGGTAATTGCCTTTGAGGTTAAGCTCGATGTATCGGGGCAAAAACGGGGTTTCAATGTTTTGTTATTGAACCTTTATCCTAGTTAGTGCCCATCCATAAATGGCCCTTTTGCCCAATCTCTGTGTCAGGCTCAGATTTTAATCCTCGAAATATCTCAATATATTCCTGTGGTTAAAATCTTCACCTTCCTTGACCTTGAGCAAAATTGCTCATTTCTGGATGGACACTAGTTAGCACAAACGATTTTTCAAATCAAGAAAAAACTCAACTAGCCTCCGGTTTTGCCCCATTTTTCAAGATATTTTTCTTTAACTTGAGGATTGAGTAAACCAACCGGCCATTCTCCCTTTAAAACTCGCATCACTTCTCTACCTGGACGATCGATTAACTCCTTAAAGGCCTTTGGCGAGTAGTGAGCTGAATGGGCAGTAACAATAAAGTTATCCAAAGTAAGTAAAGGATCGTCAGGGTTGATCGGTTCGGGTTCTGTAACATCTACTGCTGCGGTAGATATTATACCTTCTTTAAGGGCAGTGTAAAGGGCTTTCCCATCTATAATCGGGCCACGTGCCGTATTTACTATATGCGCAGTCGGTTTCATCTTTTTCAGCTCTTCAAGCCCCAACATGTGATGGGTTTCAGGGGTAAGAGCACTGTGAACCGAAATAATGTCTGACTCTTTGAGCAATTGATCGAACTCTACCTTCTCAAGCCCCATTTTTTTAACGACATCCTCAGGCACATACGGATCAGATACAATAATCTTGAGTCCAAAAGCCTTTGCCTTAGGCACGAGAGTTTGCGGGATACGACCGAATCCAAGAAGTCCCAGGGTTTGCCCATTGAGCTGTGATATACTTGGCCATACTTGCTGTTGTATCTCCAAGTCAGGCTCACCCTTCCAACCCCCGCTTTTGACCACTTCATTCAATTTGACGATCCTCCTCGTACATGCGAGAATCAAAGCCATTGCATGGTCGGACACTTCATCCAGGCAATAATCAGGAACATTTGCAACCAGGATACAATGTTCTGTAGCGGCTGCGACATCGAGTTGATCATAACCAATGCCCATACTCTGTATAAACCTGCACTTTTTTAATCCCTCAATCACCTTTCGTGTAAAGGGCTGGAATGTAGCTATTCCTATTATTGCATCAGCATCACCGGTCGCATTGATCATATCCTCCTCAGATAAACAGAAACTCTTCTCAATCTTGGCATCAAATCCTGCATCATCAAATGTTTTTTGATGGTCAGGTGCCACAGAAGGAATGTCAAAAACTTGAGCCACCTTAAAACCCATTTTCTCCTCCTTTCGCTTATTTCTTTGTATTGAAGTTTATAATGTCTTTTAAACCTCAAAGCTTTAATTAATCTCGCCTCTTTATCTCTGCATAGTGACAAAGAGCAGCCATTGCCTTTACAGCCCTATCCGGACTCGGATAGATAGGCATGCCATTATCTTCCAGAAGGGCAACCAAAGGTTCTTGTTCTCTGCTGAAAAACGATGAACCAAACATGGGTTTCCCACAGAGTTCCGGTATCCTGGCAAATCCTTCACATAGCCCTTTTAATGTAGATTCCATATCCTTCAGAGGGATATCCAACCTATCCCCTGCCATATCTTTTAGAAGGTTGAATGCATATGTACCGAAGACCCCATAAATAAGTAAAGCGTCGACCTCATTACTATCTAAGAGTATCTTTGGAATATCATCGTAGAAAGGCTTAACATCGCCCAGATTGAATGTAAGATCGATCGGGTTTTTGGAAGATGCCCAGGGAAAGACGAACTGTTTGAACTTGCTTTGCAGGTCATTCGATAGCTCGGGAACTTCCATTCTCCATTTGATGCATGTATCGGCCATTGAAGTGGCAGGCCCACCTGAATTGCTGAGGATTGCAATCCTTCGGCCCTTTGGTAAAGGTTGTGTTGCCAGTGCCCAGGCCCAATCATAGAGATCCTCCAAAGTATCCGCTCGAATTATCCCGCATTGTTTGAGCATACTGTCGTAAAGCTCATCCGGGCCGGATAAGGCGCCAGTATGTGACGACCCTGACCTCGCCCCTGCCTCTGAACCACCAACATACAAGGCAACAACAGGTTTCTTCTTTGTGACCTCTTTGGCAACTTCGATAAATTCTCTCCCCCTTTGAATGCCTTCTAAATAGATCGCAATAGCCCGGGTCTGAGGATCATCTCCCAGATATGCTAAACAATCCACAGTATCAATATTTGCCGCATTCCCTACGCTTATGGTCTTTGCCAGCCCGAGCCCAAGTCTTGACAGATAAGGGAGGGTATGAGAAACATAGGTACCGCTCTGGCTTATTAAAGAAACAGTACCGCTCTTTTGAGGGACAAACCATGTAGTACATATCCCTTCTTTGGTATTGCAAACACCGATACAATTCGGACCAATAAACCTTATGCCATACTTGTCTGCAATCTCGTTTAACTCCCTTTCCTGCTTCCCTCCTTCTTCTCCAACTTCTCTAAAACCTGCGGTTGAGATTATAACTCTCTTAATACCCTTTTCCCCACACTGTGCAAGCGTTTCCGGGACAATTCGTGTGGGAACCACCATAATAGCGAGATCAACCGGTTTTGGAAGATCAGCCACACTTTTATATGCCTTAAAACCCAGGACATTATCTTCCTTTGGGTGAACAACAAAAATTTCCCCCTTGTATCCTCCGTTCATAGTGGTAAGTAACTGCCCGGTAGCCATATTGGAAACCTTGTTAGACGGGCCCAGGAAGACTACGGATTCCGGGTTCATTATCTTTACAAGCGGGCTTTCCAATAAATCCATTTTAATCCTCCAAGGCAAAAGTCAATGCAACCCCATCCCCTGCAGAAAATTTATCGCCGTTTACCTCCTTTGATCCAATTACCACCTTTTTCCCTATCAGTTCCATATCCGCTTTGTATGGATCTACATCAATTATATTACCCATTACCCACGGCCCTTCATCCAGTTCAACCATAGCAACAATATACGGAGCATCGAATCCTTCCGGGGAAACCTTAATCACAGTAAAGGTTTTTATCTCTCCCTTTTTTCTTATCTCAGCAATATCCAGGTCTTCACTCGTACATTCCATACAAACCTTTTTCGGCGGCACTGTATAAGCGCCACATTTGTTACACTTAAGCCCTAAAAACTTACCGTCGAGTAAAGCCTCTTTGTATTTATTGTAAGTCAATTTGTATTCCACTTTTTTACCTCCTAAATATCATATTGCATACGGTTGCAAGATCTCCGCCAAGGGTATCTATCATGCCTATCTTTGCACCTTCAACCTGTCTTTCTTTGCATTCCTCTCGGAGTTGTTTCACTATCTCGTAAGCCTGAGCAGCACCGGTAGCCCCAATCGGATGACCCTTTGCCTTTAAACCACCTGATGGATTAATGGGTATCCTCCCATTAAGGGATGTCTCTCCATCCTCAGCGGCTTTGCTACCCTTTCCATATTCAAAAAAACCCATAGCTTCGGTTGCCAGAATCTCAGCTATTGTAAAACAATCATGTAGCTCACATACATCGACATCCTCCGGTCCAATCCCCGCCTGTTTATACGCCTGCTTAGCAGACATCTCTCTTGCCACTATCCTGGTAAAATCCTTTTGGGAGTAAAGGGGCCCTGCAGAACCCTGACCCGTACCTGCAATGTAAATCGGCTTTTTTATCAGGTCTTTTGCCCTTTCTACAGAGGCGAATATAAGGGCCGCTGCACCGTCGGAAAACGGGCAACAGTCAAGGAGTTGTAAGGGATCCGCAATAACGATACCGCTTAATACTTTCTCCACTGTTATCTCTTTTTGGAATTGTGCCTTTGGGTTTAATGTCCCATTCTTGTGGTTCTTCACGGCAACCATGGCCATCTGTTCCTTGAGCTTCTTAAGGGGTATCCCATACTTCTTAGAATAAAGATGTGCTGCCATACCGAATGCCCCCGGGAATGTTATGCCTGCGAAACTTTCATAACGGCTGTCACTTCCCATCGCAAATGTCCTGGTAGCCATAGGGGTACCCATAACCATCGCCTTCTCTGTCCCTCCTGCCATTACGATATCATAGAAACCCGATGCCACCCACATATACGCATTCCTCATCGCCACTGTAGCTGAGGCGCATGCCCCTTCAAAGCGAGTGGCAGGGACATTTGGTATGCCAATATCGGCCGCACACATAGGGGCCATATTCATCTGCCCCTCCTCAAAATCACCAAGGACATTTCCCAAAAAAAGCGCCTGGATGTCTTTGGGCTCTAGGCTCGATGCAATGATTGCATCCATTGCAGCCTCTGAAAACATCTCTACCTGTGTCTTTTCAGACTTGCCAAACTTTGTCATGCCAACACCAACTACTGCTACCTCTCTCATATGAATCCTCCTGGAAGATTTTTTTGTAACTGCTCAGCCGCCGATCTACGCTGATCATCACTGATATTTTGTAACTACTCAGGCACAGAGGGGCAAAGGCACAGAGGCACATAGTTGTCTTGCCTATTTGCCGCTTAACTTCCTGATTAAGCTG
>JAUXFK010000216.1 GCA_030623035.1 Deltaproteobacteria bacterium
ATTTTCTCAAATGATAGAGGCTGAGACCTGAAAATGAAGAGTGCAGTTAGCTTCTGCAATACTCACATCTATTAGGGAAGAACTTTAACTTTAGGCATTTCAAACTTTAGGCACTTTAGCTCACTTAGAATAGCGTACCTTCTAGGTACCCCTTGTCAAGCCACCACCTCTGGTGGTGGTAGTTGACTAAGGTACTAAGGGGGATCTTCAAGCTGATAAATTAATGATAGCTGGAATGCCCTGCGGCACACGAGAGAGATTACTACCGCTGCTTCCTCCCGGACCTGGCGGGGTTTGTAACTCTTCGTTGCGCAGGATCCAGCTATCAATTTATATATGTCTTTGGCAAATCGTAATGGCGGAGAGAGAGGGATTCGAACCCTCGGTACACCTTTTGAGCATACACACGATTTCCAGTCGTGCTCCTTCGGCCTCTCGGACATCTCTCCAGAGTGTATAAATCATACCTGTGCCAAAATGGCCCTTTTGCCGAATATCTGCGTCTGCCCCATGGGATGCGTAAGTAACTTATTTCTCTAGGGCAGTTAAAATCTTCACCTTCTTTGAACCGGAACAAAACTTCTCATTCATGGAAGGGCACTGAGTAGAAGGGGAAGGGATTGTGGCGGAGAGAGAGGGATTCGAACCCCCGGTCCCAATTTCTTGGGACAATTGATTTCGAATCAACCGCCTTCGACCAGACTCGGCCATCTCTCCTTTAAACCTTGCTTTTTTCGTTGCCCCTTCGTTGTCGGAAGAATGATTGAATAATATCCCGACACTCTTTTTCCAGAACTCCTGAGGAGGTCTTGATTATATGGTTAAGCCTCAGGTCTTTGGGGATATTGTATAATGAGACCGCACCGCCTTTCAGATCTTTAGCACCGTAAACCAGATGGTGGACTCTGGCATGGATAAGCGCACCCATGCACATGATACATGGCTCTATTGTCACATATAATATCGTATTTAAAAGACGATAGTTCCCCAATTTTCTACTTGCCTCTCTCAACACCAGAATCTCAGCATGGGCAGTAGGATCATTTCTAGAGACAGACTCATTGTGAGCCTTTGCTATTAAATCCCCATTTGAAGATACAATTAAAGCACCGACAGGAACCTCACCTTTTTGGGCTGCATCTACTGCCTCTGCCAGCGCTTCGTGCATAAGTCTGGTATGTATGTCGATGCTTCGATTCATTGTCGATATAGCAAGTAAGTCTACATTTATATGTTATTGTAAATATTTTAGTAACTACTCAGGTTCAAAGTTCCGGGGTTCACGGTTCAAGGTTGATGATCTCGTAAAAAGTCGCCATGTACCATTTTTCGTCATTCCCGCGAAAGCGGGAATCCAGTAATATCAACTGGTTCTGGACTCCCGCCTGCGCGGGAGTGACAGAAGGTTGGACTTTTTACGAAACCATCAAGGTTAAACTGATAAAAAAGGGTTCGATTCCGAGACGAATGCGGAGTTCATCCGGTTCTTGCGATACGCCAGGCAGTTTTACACGAAAGTCCAGAGTAAACACTATGTCACCCTGGATGCGCCCAACCGTGAACTGTGAACCTTGAACCTGACAACCTGAGTAGTTACATATTTTATAACATAAATACATGTCACCCGCAACCGAAAAAGAGAAAGTTGAATGAAAATTTAGACAACCATTCGCCGAATAATGATTTGAATCGTCTTTTCCTAATGATTTGAACCATTTTTATAATGAAACCCTTTAAGCAAAAGAACTTTTTTTTAGTTGACTTGAAATACAGGCGATTTCTTCTTGAAAGTGTGAAATTTTTTGGATAGTATACTCTAAAAGGTAGTCTCTTTAGACGAGTAAAAATGGATTTGGGCAATATCCTGTCATCTTTGTAACCGTACTTTTTATGAATCAATGATTTTTCTTGAAGAGGAGAAAGATTAAAATGAGATGTTTGAGGTTATTGATTATTATCAGCACAGTGGCTTTGCTATTACCGGGTGTTGTATATGCTGAAACAGAAAAGTGGAGTGATGAAGCGGAGCTTTCTTATGTTAATTCGAGTGGAAATACAGAATTAGAGACCCTCGCAGGGAAAAACACCTTGAAGTATGAATTTACACAGGATTTATCTGGAACATGGAAGATGAGCATGCTCTATGGGAAAACTGACGATGTTAAGACAGCAGAGCAATACGCAACAGAGGGGCGCCTGGACTATAAATTCACAGACAGGTTTTTTTCTTTTGTAGATGGAGGGTGGTTGAAAAACGAGTTTTCCGGTATTGATAATCGGTACTATGGAGGTGCCGGTTCCGGGTATAAAGTCCTTACCGGGGAAAAACATTTTCTTACTACAGAAGCCGGGCTGAACTATGTAAAGGAAGAGTACACCGATGACTCTGATAAAGACTACATGGAAGGCCGCCTCTTTGCAGGGTATGAATATCACTTTTCAGATAAAGACAGGTTTTCACAAACAGTAGAATACCTGTATGATTTCGATGAATCCGAAAACTACAACATCATCTCAGAGACGTCGATCATATCTGCCATGAATGATTCTCTTTCTCTTAAGGTGAGCTACCTTGTGAAATATGACAATAGGCCTGTTCCTTCATCCCTGGAAAGAACCGATACGATCTTGACGGTAGCGATGGTGGTTAATTTTTAACAGGCAGCCTGCCCAAATGAAAGTTTTGGCAGGCTGTGTATAAAGAAGGTGGAGTATATGAGGAAAATATTTTTTGCTTTTGGTTTCCTGTTGTTTTTTTCACTTGTCCTTTCAGGGTGTGGAGATAATCTCTTTGAAGGTATGTCAGATGATGACTCAAAGGAGTCAAAACTCGAAGATACCAGGATAGCCTTGAATAAGAGCAATTATGACAGGGCGCTTTCTATTTTGGGAAAGCTTAACCCGTATAACCCAGAGGTGGCTAAATATGTATGCTCAGCTTACATGGGAAAGGCTGGATTCAACACATTAGACCTGGCGGAAAAGGCGGCGGAGCTTGAAGATGAAGGGAATGAAGGTAGTTTTGATCTGATCGGATCTCTTTTGGATGATAATGAAGACGGAATGATCTCAATTGACGATATAGATACCAATATACAGTTCGCGTTGTATGCCATAAATGTCTTGATCGACTTAGAAGCAGTCAAAGGGGAACTTGATGATGAGCTAAAGGCATTGTTAGGAACGGCTGCAGCCTTACATGCTACCTATATTTTATTAGGTATAATACAGGAAGACCTTGGCACAGACGATATCCCTACTACAGAGGCAGGGATAGAAGCCGCCTATGAGGGAAGGGATTTTGATGCAAGCAGTATCAGTGAAGATGATCTCCAGGGGCTGAATGAGGACATGCATTATATGATAGAGGCAGTTGTCGCCATGACAGAAATGACCGGGGCAGAGACGGAAGAGGAGAATGACCTTGCAGATAACTTTGATGAATTTGTGGACGATATAGATGGCGACGGAGACGATCAAATCAGCAGGGAGGAGGTAGGAGAGTATATAAATGATATGGGGGCTGAAGATGATTATGGCGCACCAGAAGGCTTTAACGGATTCTAAGAGGATTTATATACCAACGGTGACGATCCGGCTTATCTACCAGATCAGTGACTGAATTGAGACAATAGGAGGTTAAATAATGAGAAGGTTTTTCTTTTTTTTCTTTTTGGCACTCTTTCTGGCTCCCCCTGTCTACGCAGGGGAATATCCGGCCCTTTTCAGAGGGGTCCGTCCTCTGGGGATGGGAGGCGCCTTTACAGCGGTGGCAGACGACGAGAATGCCCTGTTCTATAACCCTGCAGGGCTTTCTAATCAGCCTTTACGTGTTGAAATCATAAATTTTTTGGCAGAAATCGGCAAAGATAGTCTTGATTTATATGAAGACATCGATGATACAGACATGGACGAGACAGCAGAGGTAGTGGATCTTTTAAGGAAGCATATCGGTGAACACGAACAACTGAGGATTGCCCTTTTCCCCAATGTTATATGGAGTGTAAATGAAGTAGGGATAGGAGTGGCTGGTATAGGGCAGGTAAACCTTGGAGAGGAGATACATAACCCCGTATGGCCAGAAGTGGAAACCAGGCTTGTCATGGACTATGGTGTGCTTGGGGGTGTAGGGTTTGAGGCGCTAATTGATGGCCTTGAAATAGGAGTTTCTTTGAAGCTCATAAACAGAGAAAGTCTTATAGAGACCTATACTGCGGTGGATATAGCAGGTGAGGATTTTGGAGACATGATCGAGGATGACCTGGAATCAGGCACCGGATTGGGCGTCGATATAGGCGTTATCTATACTGTGGATTATTCTTCTGCAAATGTATCCTTTGGTGCAGTCGTGCAGAATATACCGGAGATGGAAATGGATGATGCAGAGGATATTAAGACCCAGATTAACCTTGGTATTGCCGTAGAGCCGGACCTTGATTTTGAGTCTGTCAGTGTTATTTTAGCCTTTGACTATATGGACATAGGTAGCGGTATCGGAGAGGATAACGACTTACCAAAGAGACTTCACTTTGGGGCAGAGGTAAGCCTCTCCGAAAGGTTTGCCTTTAGGGTGGGTCTCAATCAAGGATACTTAAGTGCAGGTCTTACCCTTGATCTGTGGGTTTTGAGCTTTGACTTTGCGACCTACGAAGAAGAGGTAGGTGCCTATGCAGGACAGATAGGAGATAGGAGGTACGTAGGACAGATAGGTATAGGCTGGTAAAATTTTTACAGAAATAGTAACTATTCAGCCACAGATTCGCCCCAGTACGATCATCCTGACCTACGGGGCAGGCAAGATGAACGCAGACAGGTTTAAATGCAGTAACTACTCAGGCACAGAGGGGCAAAGGCACAGTGGCACAAAGAAAAATAAAAACGTATAGAGATTTGCAGGTCTGGCAAAAATCAATGACTTTAGTTGCTGA
>JAUXFK010000035.1 GCA_030623035.1 Deltaproteobacteria bacterium
GCTTCAACGGCAATCAAATTTTAACCCGTGCAGAACTCGCATCTAAGAGAGCATAAAGAAAGAACAGCATCCAGCTATTAAATTCAGCCGATAAGCTTTGGAACGATTAACATCCAAGAACAACGAGGCTTTCCCCTGTTCTTTCTTAACGCTCACTAAGATGTTCAAACAGTTGCACGGGTTAAAATTTGATTGCCGCTTTCGCAACTAAAATTTAAAAAAGCTAAACTGTTACAAAGGATTTAACTGGAGTTGCTTTAAATGAAGGTGGGTGTTGAGGGTTTTGTAAGGAATGCTATAAATCCTCTTTTTGGATGTGTGTTTTTTTTATCTTTTCTACTAAGGTTGTTCTCTTTAAATTTAACATTTTAGCTGCCTTGTTTTTTACCCAATCACTCTTATTTAGGGCTTGTATAATAATCTCTTTTTCGAACTCAGTAACAACGGTTTTAAAGCATATCCCATCCTCTGGGATATCAAGCTTGGGAAAAAACTTATCCTGACCTCCCCTCAATAATTTATCAGGCAAATCCCTGAACGAAATCTTACCTTTACCCTTTAAAATAACTAAACGTTCAATTGTATTCTCTAACTCTCTTATGTTGCCGGGCCAGTCATACCGGAGAAGGACATCCATAATATCTGGAGTAATCTGTTCAATGTTCTTCTTTTTCTCTTTATTGAAACGTTCTATAAAGTGATGTATAAGAAGGGGAATATCTGATTTACGCTTTCTTAATGGGGGAACAATTATGGGGATTACATTCAATCGGTAATAGAGATCCTCCCTGAACCTTTTCTCAATCAGCGCTTTCTCTAAGTCCTGATTTGTTGCTGCAATAATTCTTACGTTGACTTTAATTGTATTTGTTCCGCCAACCCTCTCAAATTCTTGCTCTTGAAGAACCCTTAATACTTTTACTTGAAGGCTGGGGCTCATATCACCGATCTCATCAAGAAAGATAGTCCCGTTGTGGGCCAGTTCAAACCGTCCTATTCTTGCACTTGTGGCTCCGGTAAAGGCTCCCTTGACATGCCCAAATAGCTCACTCTCAAGTAATTCTTCTGGAATCGCTCCGCAGTTTACCGGGATTAAAGGCTTTTCCTTTCGATTTCCGTTGAAATGTATAGCCTTAGCGATGAGTTCCTTCCCTGTACCACTTTCACCGCGGATTAGGATAGTGCTGTCAGTATCGGCAACCTTCTCAATCAATTGAAACACTTCTTGTATTGCATCACTGTCCCCTATAATATTTTCAAACTTATACTTTCTCTTCAAGTGCTTACGAAGAGAGAGGTTTTCTATTTCTAATCTCTGCTGTTTCATAGCCCGCTGGATTACAATCTTTATCTCGTCTACCCTGAAGGGTTTGGTCACGTAGTCGTATGCCCCTACCTTCATCGCTTCAACAGCAGACTCTATACTTCCATAGCCTGTAATAACGATACCTACTCCATGGGAGTAAAGTCTTTGGTATTCCTTTATTACCTCAAGACCGTTGACCTTGGGCATCATCAAGTCCGTTAAAACTAATTGAAAATCTCTAGTCCTAAGTATATTAATGGCTTTTTCTCCATCTTCAGCTATAGTAATTTCGTAGCCCTCTTCTAATAATACATCAGACAAAAATTCTCTTATCTTCTCATCGTCATCGACGATTAAAATACTCTCTTGTGACATATTTCCTATAATTTGTAACAGTTTAGCTTTTTGAAATTTTAGTTGCTAAGGCGGTGGTCAAATATTGTTGAAAAATCAAATCGTTAAATCAAAAAATTGATCTCTTTTTCTGGGGATTCTATCTTATCTCCCAATGAGGAGCCACATTGGCAACAGAGATATTCAGACTTATCCCCCTCGGGCAAAACTATAAGAAGTCTTTTTCTGACTGGAACAGCGGCTTTGCACTGTGGACAATATAGAGCAATTGCCTCAAGTTGTTTAAAACTGGAATTATCCATAAAGGTCATCCTTCAAACTACGAAATTATGGTTTCTTACGAATACAATACATCTTTAGAATACTTATGTCAATAATGATTAAACCTCTGAAAACGATTTCAAAGCTCTTTTATATTCATCGTATGCTTGCTGTCCGAAAAGAACAAAACGGACTAGATTGAGATCACTGTTTGTTTTTAGATAGTCTACCACGGTTTTTAGGGCGATGTTTGCAGCATCTTTTAAAGGATACCCATAAGCCCCGGTACTGATTGAAGGGAAGGATATACTCTTCAGCCCCTTCGATGATGCAAGTTTCAGGCTTTCTTTGTAAGCACTCTTTAAAAGTATTGCTTCGTCCCTTCTCCCACCGCTATAGATTGGACCTACGGTATGGATTACATATTTGGCCTTTAGGTTACCTCCTGTAGTTATTACCGCTTTGCCTGTAGGGCATTCACCAATCTTCCTACACTCTTCCATAATGGGTGGACCACCGGCTCGGTGAATTGCTCCATCTACACCTCCACCTCCTGCTAAACTTGAGTTGGCAGCATTGACAATGGCATCAGTATCTTCTTTCGTTATATCCCCTTCCTTCAAAGAGATAATAGATTGGTTTACCTTAACCTTCATGGTATACCTCCATTACCATTACAGATAATCGGGTTTGTATTTTATTCCAATTACATACGATAAAGCTTGAATTTAAACTCCTTTTTTAATCAAAATCAGCGAAGATCTCACCGATATTTAGGTACGTATTGTTAGACTTTTGTTTTTTATATTTGTCCTTTATAAAACCAATGGCATGATTCAGATCCGAATTTTTAATCCCATTTTTAATGGCTGAATAAGCTTCTATAAATGCTGCTAGATCATCCGCAATCTTTACCATTTCTCCATCTCTTGGATTGAATTCATCTTTATTAAATCGGTCATTAATATCAGTACTCTTAACCTTATGTATATCCTTGTTTATCTTGACGATACTGCTGAACTCATCAACAGTGAACATCTTGATTTCATCGTGCCATTCTTTTGGGATCATACTGTACACAACTTCCATCTGCTCCATTTCATATTGTTTTATCAGGTTGTTTATGCCTTTAACAGACTTCTTTACAGGAGAGATTATGTCTCGGGTAAGAACTTCTGGCAGGTCATGGAATAATCCGGTGAAATAATTGTTTATACACCTCTTTTTACAGCCTTTGATCTCGAGAGTAAAGAGGTATGATAATATGGCAACAATTAACATATGTCCAAGGACCGAGGTCTTTGGAGTTCTATAAATATGACCCCATCTAATCTGAAACCGCAATTGGCCGCAAAGATTTACAAAGTTTCTTAGATCAGTATACATTACCAATTGAACCATGCCTTTTATATCATAGTTTTTTTCCTGTTCCATCTGTAAGGTTTTTTTTATTTCATCAATCTCATAGCCGTCAGGATTTGCATGTTCTATAATATTGAATTCCCATTTAGTAGCATAAAAATGCGCGGCTTTCAGGAGTTTTCCATTAATATTGTCTGGTCTATCAGATGAAAAATGATCTTTAAATTTCTCACAAAAATCTTTGCCTAAAGGCGAAATAATCGATTCTAGTTCTTTGAATACCCATTGATTCAATTCCCTATAACTTGCCTCTTCTTGTTTAATCTTGTGAAATATTTGTGGTTTTATATCTGTTAAGACAAGACGCTGAAGTAAGTCGAAAAGGCCTCCCTCTATGATTTCTATCCAATCGAACCCGTCATTATCTTCCTCAAATTTTCCAAGAAGATAAGCAATTATCATTTTGTGGGCCTGTTTATCCAGTTCTGTTAGTTCTACTGGACGTATCTTATCGTTCCATCTTTGCATAGTTGCTGCGTCCAGAAACCTTAATAGCAATGCTTTTCTAATCATTAAATCCCTATTCATAAAGTTTTTGTGTGTGAGGCTCAATTTGATGCAATTTTACATAACTGGTTGTGAAAAGTAAAGAGATTAAAATCCGTTATCCAGCATAGTCGGATATTTTTGCAGCTTATCTTGACAGGGCATATGATAGGCTCCCATGATTGCATCCTTTTCTCTTGACAGATATCTTAAATTATGATTTATAAATAACGGTTGAAACTTATATGTTATTAACGATGTATTGCACAAATAAAAATCCTTTGGGTAAAATTGCTTATATAACTCGATAGGATAGGGATTTCCTTTTTTTGACAGGATGTACAAGATGATCAGGATATAAGAAGAGTAAAAAAATCATGTAAATCCTGCCCGCCCTAGTGCGACTCGTTCACATATATTAATCCAGACCAGGCATCATTCCAAACGTGGCTTTTTGAGTATAGAGTATTGGTGATCGGTCTGGGCCAGGGTCAATCCTGTCAAAAGAGTCCGCCCGAAGGGCGCTAAGTTCATGGATACAAATTAGTATTTATGTAAGAAAATGAATTACAAAACGGAGTCATATTTTATGGCTGATATAGAAAGGGCCATCAAATTTCCATTACAAGATAGAGAATGGGCGCAGAAGCTTATTGTAGGCGGTTTTCTCAACATAATCCCTATTATATCTTTCTTTTCGATAGGTTATGCTTACCAAGTTTTTCATAGTGCTCTCAAAGAAGAAGACCCGAATATGCCGGAATGGACTAACTGGAAAAATCTCTTCATTAATGGGTTGATAATTGCTATAATCGGTTTGTCTTATATCTTTATTCCGGCTTTTATTAACATTTTGGGTATATATTTAATAACGAAAGGGTGGCTTTCTAGTTTTTTAGGTGGGATTCTAATCATTATTGGTTTTGGAGGTACGTTGACAGCTGCGTTCTTTTTCCCCATGGCTATTGCGAATTATATATTAGGAGGAGAAAAAATTGGAGATGCCTTTAAATTTTCCTTCATACTGGATGAAATCAGAGATATTAAGGACGACTATTTCGCCTCTTATCTCATGGGTTTAGGTATGATAATACTTGTTGGTTTCTTACTATTTGTCCCTGTTGTAAATTATATTATATTCTCTATTGGCATGTTTTATGTATACCTATTCCTTTCTATCCTCTTTGGGGAAACGTGTAAGACTTTAACAAATATAACTGAAGAGAAAACAGAGAATCAATTATGAAAATCTGCAATACATGAAATACTTTAAAAGCTGGGTATATTAGTTATGCCTGGCTTTTTTTATCCTCAATTGGTCATTCGCTACCCAGCTTAGAGTCCCCCTATTTTATTTGCTTAATCAGGATTTCGAAGAAAATGATAAGGTTAAATGACATTATTGATAAGATAACCACCTATAATCCTGATGTAGATATGGATTTAATTGAAAAGGCTTATGTATTCTCTGCTAAGATTCATCAAGGTCAGGTTCGTCTTTCAGGAGAACCTTATCTTATCCATCCATTGGAAGTTGCGGGTATTCTCGCTGATCTCAAGTTAGATGTTGCAACAATTGCTACAGGGCTATTACACGATACTGTTGAGGATACATATACAACTTTGGAAGAAATAGATCGGTTATTTGGCAAAGAGATAACTTCTTTGGTTGATGGCCTTACAAAGATCAGTAAGATTACTTTTGGAACACATGAAGAGCGGCAGGCTGAGAACTTTCGAAAGATGCTTATAGCTATGTCTAAGGATATAAGAGTTTTACTTATAAAATTGGCTGATAGGCTTCATAATATGCAGACACTACAATACCATTCTAAAGAAAAACAGAAGAAGATTGCAAAAGAAACCCTGGATATTTATGCTCCTCTGGCGAATAGGCTTGGGATAGGCTGGATTAAGGCTGAGCTTGAAGACCTTTCCTTCCGCTTTTTAGAACCGGGGATATATAATGGCCTGGCAAAGAAAGTAGCCAAGAAGAACGAAGATAGGAATGCCTATATTAATGAAGTAAATTCCATTATCTCCAGGAGATTGGCAGAGTATAATTTAAAAGACCGCATCGAGGGAAGATCAAAGCACCTCTATAGTATTTACCAGAAGATGAAAAGGCAAAATATAGATTTTGATCAAGTATTTGATCTAATCGCCTTTAGGATTATTCTTGATAATGTCAGGGAATGCTATGAGGTATTGGGGATTATCCACTCTATTTGGAAACCCGTTTCCGGTCGATTCAAGGATTATATAGCGATGCCTAGGGCCAATATGTACCAATCTCTACACACAACAGTCATAGGCCCTTATGGGGAGCGGGTTGAGATACAGATTCGAACGGAGGAGATGCATAGAATCGCAGAGAATGGGATAGCTTCCCATTGGAAGTATAAGGAAGGGAGAAGCGTTGAAGAAAAGGAGGATAGAGGGTTTGCCTGGCTAAGACAACTTTTGGAGTGGCAGCAGGAAATGAAAGACCCAAGAGAGTTTTTAGAATCGGTCAGGGTTGATCTTTTCCCAGAAGAGGTATACGTATTTACCCCGAGAGGGGAGGTTAAAGAATTCCCAAGAGACGCAACTCCTTTGGATTTTGCATACAGCATTCATACCGATGTTGGAAATCATTGTACTGGGGCGAAGGTGAATGGGAGGATTGTTCCTTTAAGATATCAGTTGAAAAATGGTGATACTGTAGAGATTTTAACCTCAACAAATCAGCATCCCAGTATTGACTGGTTAAAGATTGTTAAGACATCAAGGGCTAAAGCAAGAATTCGCCAGTGGATTAAAACCAATGAGCGAAAGCGGAGTATATCATTAGGATCGGAGATATGCGAAAAGGATTTCAAAAAATACAGGCTCAACTTTTCAAAACTAGTTAAAAGGGGGGATTTGCAAAGTATACTAGAAGAATTTAATCTGTTGACCGTCGACGATTTGCTGGCAGAAGTCGGGTATGGAAAACTTTCTGCCAGGCAGATAATAAACAAACTAATACCACAAGAAAAGTTAGGAGATGAGCTTACAGGTGAGTTAATTCTTGAAAAGGCTTCTAAAAAGGCAGAAAAGAAGGAGAGAAGCGGGGTCAAGGTACGAGGTGTCGAAGATATTTTGGTTCGCTTTGGAAAGTGTTGCAACCCCCTACCTGGTGATGACATAGCTGGTTATATTACTCGAGGACGGGGGATCTCTGTCCATACATCTGATTGCCCCACTATCATTAATAGTATACCTGAAAGGATGATAGATGTACAATGGGATTTAAAGGATAAAACTACGCATCTGGTTAGAATTCGGGTTGTTTGTAACAACAAAAAGGGTTTACTTGCTGCCATGAGTTCGTCTATTGCTTCGACTGAGGCGAATATCACAAATGCCCAAGTATATACCAGTAAAGACGAAAAGGCAGTAAGTATCTTTGAGGTTGAAGTAAACGACCTAAAACACCTTCAGAATATTATGAAATCCTTGGGGAGGATTAAAGGTGTTATCCAGGTTGAAAGGCTAAAGAGGTTAAATTAGTTAAACCTTACTTACAAATCCAGATCGTATGCATCTGGTACATACATTGATTCTTTTAACAGAACCATTTGTAATTTTTTTAACCTTTTGAATGTTCGGATACCATCTCCTTTTGTTTTTATTATTGGCATGGCTAACATTATTGCCAGCCATCGGCCTCTTTCCACATATCTCACATACTCTTGACATTTCTAACCTCACAATTTTGTTGAACCGATAACCGTAATAAAGAAACAAAAACTTCCTTTATTACAAGGTATTAACATGAAATTAATAAGTATCTCCTTGACTCACCTTAATCCCACTATTAATTAAGAGGGCAGTAAATATTCCTACTCCTTTTTTAAAACCATAATCATCTGATATAAAATTAACACCGCATGAGGGGCTATTATCCTTTAATATTGCATTTTCAGCTCCTACCATTATAGCTATATTTAAGGCCTCATCGGCACCTCTTATGAACTGCCGGGTTACATCTTTGCCCTTTATGTCAATCACACGAAATTGAGAGTTAATCACATCAAAACCATCACCGATTTGTATTTTTGCAGGGTTTCTCGGTGTGGAGAGCCCCCCCAATTGTTCAGGACAAATTGGAATACACTTATGTCTTTTCGCAAACTCAACCAGTCTTAGATTCGTTTTATTTGAACCGTCATACCTGCAGTTAACCCCTAATAAACAGGCGCTGATGATGATCATTTCCGGATGGACACTACCTATAAGCTCGAATATCAAATGAGTTTAATAGGTTTCTCTCCTTTCTCTCTTTGAGTAATCTCACCTATATTAAAGGCTACTTCTTTGAGCCCTTTCAACCTTATTAGTATGTCATCCAAATCTTTGGATGGAACCGCCATCACCATTCCAATGCCATTATTGAAGGTTCTATACATTTCGTCTTCATCGATATTACCTTTTTCTTTGATCAATCTGAATATGGGAGGTGTATCCCATGAATCCTTATATATCAAAGCCTTACATCCTCTGGGTAATATCCGTGGTATATTTTCTAATAGCCCTCCTCCTGTTATGTGTGATATGCCATGTATATTAAAATCTCTAATCAGGTTTTGGATGGCCTTTGCATATATCTTTGTGGGTTTTATCAGTTCTTCTCCGATTGACTCTTCAATCCCTTCTACCTTCGAATTGATATCCAGATTAAGATGGTCAAATAATACCTTCCTTACTAGAGAAAATCCATTACTGTGCAAACCACTGGATTTGATCCCTATGAGTTTATCTCCTACAGTAATAGTGGAACCATCGATAATTTTATCATCGTCGACGATGCCTGTTGCAAAGCCGACTAAATCATACTCTTCATTCTTATAAAAAGATGGCATTTCAGCGGTTTCCCCTCCGATTAAGGAACAATTCGCCTGTTTACATCCATCTATAATCCCTTTGATGATCTGTTCCGCCTTGCTGATTATTAATTTGCTTGTAGATATATAATCCAGGAAGAAAAGAGGTTCTGCACCAAGGGTTATGAGGTCATTTACGCACATAGCCACCAGATCAATCCCAATGGTATCGTGCTTATCCATCATAAAGGCAATCCTCAGTTTGGTTCCTACACCATCGGTGGCGGATACCAAAACAGGCCTTTTAAACTTTTCAATGTTTAAGGAGAATAAACTACCAAATCCTCCAATATCCGTCATGACCTCGGGCCTGAATGTAGATTTGACAAGCGGCCTTATCTTTTTCACAAATTCATTGCCTGTATCCAAGTCTACCCCTGCATCCTTGTAGGTTTTTTTTTCTAACAATTTTCACTCCTTATCAGATACCATGGGAATTTTTTATCAAAGGTAAATTTCTGTCATACAGTCTATAAAAGAACAAAAGCCGGGTAATCTTGCCCGACTAAGCATTTAACGATGCCTATTTGATCTTATTAAAATAGTATTCATATAGAAATGAGGAATTTTGTTCAAGGTTAAAAAAAAGGTGAAGATCTTAACCTCTAAAGAGAAATATGCTTCGCATTTCACAGGGCCAGCAGGAATATATTGGCATATTTCAAGGATTATAAATATACACCCAACAAAGAGGTTGGGTAAAAGGGCCATTTCTGAATGTACACCAAGTAGTCAATACTAATTAACTTTTTTAATATTAGCCTTTAACTATCAAGATGTCAAACCTTTTTTATTGTCAAGGTTAAAATATTTTGATAAAAAACTGACAGGTTGGAATTAAAGTCAAGTTAAGTATTTATAAAAAAGAGAATTCTCAATGGCTGTACTTATAGAGAAGAAAATGGAGCTATCCACTCCCATTCAGTTTACAAAGGGCGTTGGCCCTAAATTGGCGGATGTCTTGAAAAAAAAGGGGATTGAAACCGTGGAGGATGCTCTATACTATCTTCCCAGAAAATATGAAGACAGGAGGGATATCAAGACGATATCGAAACTAGAGGTGGGGAAAACGGAAACATTCATAGGGAAGATAATAGCCATGAAGGTCTGCTCCTACAAAAAAAATCGCAGGGGAATCTTCGAGATGGCCTTAGGGGATGAAAGTGGGACGATCACAGCAAAATGGTTTATCTATAATTATGGTTACTTTAAAAACAGGTTCAAAAAAGGACAAAAGATAATACTGTCTGGAGAAATTAAGAGCTATAGGTTCCAAAGAGAGATTCACCATCCAGATGTCGAGATCATCAAAGATACGAGCGATTCCATTAATTTTAATCGAATTGTACCGATTTACTCTGAGACTGAAGGGCTGCATCAAAAGACGATAAGAAAGATAATGAAAAATGTTGTCGATAAGCATTCATGTCTTCTAATAAGCCCTATCCCTTCATTTATACGGAAACGACAGAACTTATTGGAGCTTTCCGAAGCCATAAAGAGGGTACATTTCCCAAAACAGGATACGGATTTTACAGATATTATTTCTGGAAGATACCCCGCTTACAGGACGATAATCTTTGATGAGCTTTTCTTCCTTGAGTTAGGGCTGGCCGTTTTGAAAAAGGGGCTTACTGTAGAAAAAGGAGTTGCCTTTAAAATCACAGACAATATAAAGGAAAGGATAGCAAGTTCCCTGCCTTTTAATTTGACCAAAGCGCAAGAAAGGGTAGTTGCTGAGATTGAAGAGGATATGAAACGTCCTTTTCCAATGAATAGGCTTATTCAGGGGGATGTGGGGAGTGGTAAAACGATTGTGGCACTGATTAGTGCTTTAATAGCCGTGGAAAATGGTTATCAGGTTTGCATAATGGCTCCTACAGAGATTTTGGCTGAACAGCATTTTTTAAGTATTCGCCACCTGACAAAGAAACTCAAAATGAAAACGGCCCTTCTTACCGGCAATATTAAAAAGGCCCGGAAAGACGAAGTTTTTAAGGCCATTAAAGACTGCGACATTGATATCGTTATAGGTACTCATGCTGTTATCCAGGAAAGCGTCGAGTTTAATAGGCTGGGGCTTGGTGTCATCGATGAACAGCATAGATTTGGGGTAATACAGAGGGCAACACTGATACGAAAGGGATACAATCCGGACATACTGGTCATGACTGCAACACCAATCCCAAGGACACTGGCCTTGACTGTTTATGGAGACCTGGATATTTCGATAATAGATGAATTACCTCCTGGCAGAAGGCCTGTAGTTACAAAATTGTACCATGAAAAAGATCGAAAAAAGGTCTATAGAATTGTACAAAAAGAGGTAGAAAAGGGTAGACAGGTTTATATCGTCTGCCCTTTAGTAGAAGAATCTGAAAAGCTGGATTTGAAAGATGCGATTCAAATGGCCGAGCATATAAAAAGAGATATTTTTCCTGATTTTCGAGTTGGGTTAATCCACGGAAGGATGAATTCCGATGAAAAAGAGAAAATTATGTTGCTCTTTAAGGATAAAAGGATAGATATTCTGGTATCAACAACCGTGATTGAAGTGGGAATCGATGTGCCCAATGCCACAGTGATGGTCATAGAACATGCCGAAAGATTTGGGCTATCTCAGCTTCATCAGTTGCGGGGAAGAGTTGGCAGAGGGGAAGATATATCCCTTTGTCTTTTACTTGCAAAGTACAGCAAATCAGATGGCGCTAAACGACGGCTAAATATAATGGAGAGTACTACAGATGGTTTTAAGATATCCGAAGAGGACCTGGCCATAAGAGGCCCAGGTGATTTTATAGGTATTCGTCAGTCTGGGTTTCCAGATTTCAGAGTGGCAAATATAGTTAGGGACAAAGAGGTTCTCATTGAGGCGAGGAAAGAGGCATTCTCAATCGTAGAAAGCGACCCAAACCTGACCGATCCGTCCAATAGATACCTTAAAAAGGTTCTTCAAGAGAGATGGAAAGGCAGGCTTGAACTGGCAACCGTGGGATAGGGGGTTACCCTCTATGAGAGTGATCCTGTATCTGTTTAGAACTTGCAGAAATGTCGATGTAGTGTTAAGTTAGCGGATGTTTATAAGGGTTTTTGGGGGTAATTATAAATGAATGAAAAACATATTGAAAAGATTGCTTTTGAGCTGGATATTTCACCACAACAGGTAAAGGCTACTGCGCATTTGCTTGAACAGGACGCCACAGTGCCTTTTATTGCTCGATATAGAAAAGAAGTCACAGGTTCTTTAGATGAGGTAAAGATCACCAGTATCCGTGATCGGATGAACCAATTGGCTGAGCTGGACAGACGCCGTGAGGCTATACTTAAGTCCTTGACTGAGCATAACAGGCTAACCGATGAATTGAAAGAAAAGATTGAGGCAGCAAAGACGATTGCGGTTCTTGAAGATATTTATCTGCCATATAGACCCAAACGGCGTACCAGGGCAACCATGGCCAGGGAGAAAGGGTTAGAACCTTTGGCAAGCTTAATATTTGAGCAAAAGGATATAAACCTTTTTGAAGAGGCAACAGCGTTCATTGATCAGGAAAAAGGTATAAAGACCGAGGAAGAAGCATTGGCTGGTGCTCGTGATATTATTGCAGAATGGATAAACGAAGATCAGGATACACGAAAACAGATGAGGAGCCTTTTTGCTAAGAAAGGTGTTATTATATCAAAGGTCATCCAAAATATGGAGGAACAGGGAATCAAATACAGGGATTATTTTGATTGGGAGGAATCTGTTACAACAGTACCTTCCCATAGGATGCTGGCTATGCGCAGGGGTGAAAAAGAGGGGTTTTTGGTTATGGATATAGTTCCTCCAGAAGAAGATGCTCTGGCCTTGCTTGAGTCACTATTTGTAAAAGATGGCGAATCCGATTCCTCTATTGAGGTTAAAAAGGCAGTACATGACAGTTATAAGAGGCTTCTTAAAAATGCAATGGAAACAGAGATCAGAATAGAGACAAAGAAACGGGCAGATGAGGAAGCAATAAAGGTTTTTGCTGATAATGTTAAGGAGCTATTGCTTGCATCACCCCTTGGTCAAAAGAATGTTTTGGCTATAGATCCTGGTTTTCGTACTGGTTGTAAGGTGGTATGTCTTGATCGCCAGGGCAAATTGGTCAATACAGATACGATATATCCCCTTACTTCAAAAAGAAGTAAAGACGAATCTGCTGAAAAGATAAGGACTCTGTGCGAACGTTTCCTTATAGAGGCCGTTGCTATAGGAAACGGCACAGGCGGAAGAGAAACAGAAACGTTTATTAGAGGACTGAACCTTGGACAAGATATTCAGATCGTAATGGTCAATGAAAGCGGTGCCTCCGTTTATTCTGCGTCTTTAACGGCTAGAGAAGAGTTTCCAGATGAGGATGTAACTGTAAGGGGATCGGTATCAATTGGTAGGCGTTTAATGGACCCATTAGCAGAGCTGGTTAAGATAGACCCCAAATCCATCGGAGTAGGGCAGTATCAACACGATGTGGACCAGGGGGCATTACGGTGCAAACTGGATGATGTGATTATAAGTTGTGTCAATGGTGTAGGAGTGGAAGTAAATACGGCCAGTAAGGAACTCCTCACCTATGTTTCGGGATTAGGGCCACATCTCGCAAGAAATATCATAAAATACAGGGATGAAAATGGTTCATTTTCCTCAAAAGAGTCAATCAAGAAGGTGTCACGTCTGGGTGATAAGGCATTTGAACAGGCTGCCGGTTTTTTACGTATTCGAAATGGAGTACAACCCCTCGATGCGAGTGCTGTACACCCTGAAAGTTATCCAATCGTTTATACCATGGCCAGTGACCTAGGGTGCAAAGTAGAAGACCTGATGGAAAATAGTGACCTCCGGAAAAAAATCGATAAAGAAAGTTATATAACGGAGAAGGTTGGACTTCCTACATTGAATGACGTCGTTGAAGAATTGGCAAGGCCCGGTCGGGATCCGCGAAAACGATTCGAAACGTTTTCCTTTGCAAAGGGTATAGAAAAGATAGAAGACATAAAACCCGGGATGAAGATTCCAGGGGTAGTAACCAATGTCACTGCATTTGGCGCCTTTGTTGATATAGGGGTTCATCAAGACGGTCTTGTCCATATAAGCCAGCTAAGCAATCATTTCATAAAAGATCCGAAAAAAGTGGTAAAGGTCAATGATAATATTGAAGTCACAGTATTGGATGTGGACATTGAAAGGGGAAGGATTTCATTGTCGATGAAGGATGACCCGTATACGATCAGCAATGATACAATGTCCGCAAGGAAAACCATTCCTAAGAAAAATGTCGAAAAAAAGGGTAGCAAAAAAAGCAGGTCATTTTCCAATAACCCTTTTATTGATGCACTTAGAAACAAAAAAGAGGTTTAATTTTTTAATGTCTATAGGCTTTTGTTGATGGCAAGATATTAAAAAGACTTAACCTGTATAAATATTGGGGGAGACATGTTTCAAGAGGGAAAGGCTTATACCTTCGATCGTGTAGTACGATTAACTCTAAATGTGGGATTGTTAATCGTGCTGGTCTGGTTTTTTAGATATCTGAGCGATGTTCTGATCCCCTTTGCAATTGCCCTGCTTTTGGCCTACCTTATTAACCCGCTGGTGCTTTTGGTACAAAAGAGGGTAAAAAGCCATACAGCATCCGTATTCATCAGTCTCTTTGCGGTTGTGATATTGGCAGTTCTTTTGATTTTACTGATATTGCCTATGATTATAGATGAGATTACACAGATGGGCCGAATCCTGTCTGAGGTGGTCAACAACTCAACTATAGCGAAAAGGGCTTCTAATATTCTGCCACCTGATCTTTGGCAAGCATTACAGGATTATGCGGCGAGAGAAGATGTCCAGGACTTTTTTAAGACCGAGAATTTTTGGAAAATCGTTGAAACCATAGCCCGTAAAGTTTTGCCCGGAGTATGGGGATTAATTACCGGTGCGGCGAGTCTTATTATAGGGTTGGTAGGTCTTTTTGTTATTGCGCTTTATCTCATCTTCTTGCTTAAAGATTACCAAATTGTAAGCCAGGGTTGGAAGGATTTACTACCGGTTGCTTATAGGGATGTAATAACGGATTTTGTATCAGAATTTGACGCAGCCATGAATCGTTACTTCCGTGCGCAGGCGGCAATCGCTTCGATCGTCGGTGTAATGTTTGCAGTGGGTTTTTGGCTTATTGGCCTGCCGATGGGTATTTTGCTTGGTCTTTTAATAGGGCTTTTGAATATGGTTCCATACCTCCAGATAATTGGACTCATACCGGCATTTTTCCTGGCTATTATATACGTTCTTGAGACAGGATCCAGCCTCTGGATGGTCTTAGGGCAGACCGGACTGGTCTTTGTAGTTGTGCAGTTAATCCAGGACACTATCATATCCCCCAGGATTATGGGCAAGGTTACGGGGTTGAATCCAGCCATGATTTTATTGTCATTGTCCATATGGGGGAAGTTAATGGGCATTTTCGGACTGATCATCGCACTACCCATGACATGCCTTCTTTTAGCGTATTATCGAAGTTTTTTGGCAAGGGAACAATCCGAGGTTTCTTCGTTAACCGAAGAAAAGGAATGACCCAACTTGATTATGCCGTATTTTAAAAGGCTGTTTGGGAAATATCCCTTTAAAATAGAAGCTTCGCTTTGAATCCTATCGATTGTTTTATATGAAAGTTAAAAGTAGGTTAAACTGCATCCTTGCCTGTTTTATTTGTATTTCCATTTTAACCGGATGTGCATCAATAAAGCATCGAACAAGAAAAGGTATTGGTTTATTAACTGGATGTGAAACGATAAAGCATGGAAAAAAACAGAGCATTATGATTTCCAGTAGCCCCAAAGGTGCCTTGGTTATCATTGATGATATTCCTCGCGGTGAAACGCCACTCATTGTTGAATTGTTGCGAAAAAACGATCATACAATCAAACTTGAAATGCCGGGGTATCAGCCTTTTGAGGGTTCTATCGTCCGTCGAACAAGTCTTTGGATCTGGGCAAGAAACCTTGCTTCTATTTCTTACACGATTGCCTACAACGTAGAGTTATTCTATTATATTTTCTATAATTTGATAGTGATTGCTGTTGATAAATCTACAGGGGCAATATATAAGCTTGAACTAGATCAGGTTGATGCTTCTTTACTAATACAGGATATGCCTTCTGATTACCCTGAAAATACAATTTTTATTTGTATGCAACCTGAAGAATGTCAAAAGAAAGTTGAAGATTAAAAAAAATGAAAAACAATCAGGCAGTTGATTTTTATAAAAAGGGAAAGTCCATATGCCCTTTTAATAAGAAAGCCATGGTCGAGAA
>JAUXFK010000207.1 GCA_030623035.1 Deltaproteobacteria bacterium
AACCTTCCGCCATGTTGCTGGGAATTGAAATCGCACACCGTCTCATTTGAGAGGTTAATCCGTACACTTCATCCTTGGGGAATCCTTTAGAAATCTTATATATTTCAGCAACTAAAGCCATTGATTTTTGCCAGACCTGCAAATCTCTATACGTTTTTATTTTTCTTTGTGCCACTGTGCCTTTGCCCCTCTGTGCCTGAGTAGTTACTATTACTTTAATAAATAACGGGCAATATTCAAACGTTGAATCTCCCCTGTCCCCTCCATGAACAGGCAGGATATCGCATCGCGCATCCTCCTTTCAACCGGGTATTCTTTCATATAGCCATATCCCCCCAGAGCCTTGACAGCTTCGAGGGTAACATTCACAGCCACATCTGATGCATAGCATTTTGCCATAGACGACAATCCTTCAACCCCTGCATCACCCTCATCCGCCATAAAGGCTGTTCTATAAAGCAGTGATCGAGACGCCTCCAGTTGTATGGCCATATCCGCAAGCTTGAATTGTATGCCCTGATATGTGGCAATCGGTTTCCCAAATTGAACCCTTTGTTTTGTATATCCTACTGCATAGTCTAATGCTCCCTGAGCGATCCCAATGGCCTGACTGCCAACAGTAAGACGAGTAAGGTTTATGGCACTCAGGGCTATATTTAGACCTTCTCCCGGTTCACCAAGTAAATTCTCTTTAGGAATCTTTGCATCTTCAAAGATAAGCTCAGAAGCCGGCACTCCCCTGGCCCCCATCTTCTCTTCACTCTTCCCGATACGGAATCCTGGAGTCTCCTTCTCTAAGATAAAAGCAGAAACACCCCCCTTTAGCCTTTTTTCCGGATCAGTGAGGGCAAAGAGGGGGATGTAGTCAGCCACCTCTCCACATGAGATAAAACACTTTGTTCCGTTTAATATATAGGTATCACCCTCTAAAATCGCTCTTGTCTTCATGGAACCAACATCTGAGCCTGCTCCAGGTTCAGTAAGGGCAAATGCGGTTATCCTGTCACCACTTGACAGTCCCTTAAAGAACCTGTCTTTCTGCTCTTCATTCCCACCTTTTGAGATGACTTTAATATTCGAGCCTTGAATACAGACTAAAGTCGATGATGTTGTACAAAACCTGGCCAGTTCTTCAACAACCATACAGAGTGTTTTCGTATCCGCATCTATCCCTCCGTATTTCTCCGGCATCGGTAATTGAAGGAGGCCATTTTCTCCAAGGATCTTCAAGATATCCCAGGGAAACTCCCCATCCCTATCAATTGCAGATGCTCGCGGTTCGAGTTTTTCTATCGCCAGTTTCCTCACTGTTTCTTTCATGATGCGCTGTTCTTCTGTCAATCCAAACATTTTTCACCTCTTTACGGGTCGTTGCCCAAACAAAAATTCCTTTGAGTGGTCATCAAAAGGTTTTTTGCTCACAGATCTTGGCGAAGCGAAAGATTAGCGATTTCAAGTGTTTGAGCCTGAAGGCTAGTTTTGAAATCGCCTGTAGCGAGCCAAAGATCTGTCAAAAAACGTTTTGGACAAGCGAAAAGGGATTTTTGTATGGGCAACCGCCCGTTTGCGGGCTGTTATCCAGGGCTCTTTTGGTTCTTAACCGAGCAGGGTATTTGCAATCACGATCCTTTGAACCTGGTTCGTGCCTTCGTAAAGCTGGGTTATCTTTGCATCCCTCATCATACGTTCCACAGGATACTCTTTGATATAACCGTAACCACCAAGGACCTGAATTGCATCTACAGTAACCTTCAT
Source organism: Deltaproteobacteria bacterium (assembly GCA_030623035.1). GTDB lineage: Bacteria > Desulfobacterota > UBA8473 > UBA8473 > UBA8473 > JAUXFK01. The sequence continues at coordinate 1,756 of JAUXFK010000207.1, forward strand.
CGCTGTATCAGACGCGAAATTCTTAGACATAGATGAGAATCGAACGACCTCCGCCGGCAACCTGCTCATATCCTTTGTCTGTTCTTCAAGCAAAGACGCGGTCTTGTATAAAAGCTGCCTGGCTGCCTCAACTTGAGTGGTCATATCGGCCAACATAAACTGAATCCCCTGGAAAGCTGTAATCGGTTTACCAAACTGCTTTCTCTCTTTTGCATATCCAATGGCATAATCCAGAGCGCCTTGCGCTATTCCAAGGGCCTGAGCAGCTATCCCGGGCCGTGAGAAATCGAGTGTCTTCATGCAGATCGCAAAGCCCATCCCTTCTTTGCTGATAAGGTTGGCTGCCGGTATCCTGCAATCCTCAAAGATAAGCTCAGAGGTCTTGCTTCCTCGAATCCCCAATTTGTCCTCATATTTGCCTATAGTAAACCCGGGTGCATCTTTCTCAACGATAAAAACACTCAACGCCTTCGAAGGCTTCGATGCATCAGGGTCTGTCTTCGCAAACAGGGAATATATATCAGCAATTCCACCATTGGTAATGAATATCTTAGAGCCGTTCAGGACATATTCATCCCCCTCTTTTACTGCTCTGGTCTGAATACCTCCCACATCAGAACCTGCGCTCGATTCGGTTATAGCACAGGCACTGATATGCTCGCCACTGGCTATCTTTGGAAGAAAATTCTTCTTCTGCTCTTCACTACCTCCCAAAAGAATTGGTAATAATCCGAGTTCCTGAACCGCTGGCATAAGGCCCGTAGTTGCGCATGCCTTTGACAGCTCTTCAATTATAATACATAGGGCCAACGCTCCTGACCCTGTACCACCATATTCCTCTGGAACATCTGCACCCATAAGGGCATTTTCTTTTAGGATATCTAAGATGTCCCAAGGATATTCCGCAGTTTCATCAATCTCAGCCGCACGGGGAGCCACTCGATCCACAGCAAGCTTCCTAACTGTCTGGCGAATCATCTCTTGTTCTTCGGTCAAATCGTATAGCATCTTCTCCTCCTATCCACTCTAATTTAATCGTGACTACTCAGGTTGTCAGGTTCACGGTTGGTTGCCTTATCTTCATACTGGTCTATATTCATCGTTTTCTAACCTTGAACCGTGAACCCTGGAACTTAGAACCTGAATATTTACACTTAATCTATATAAAAACAGCATCCAGTGTATTATTTCCCTTTGAATTGAGGTTTGCGTTTTTCCAAAAATGCCTTTGCCCCTTCCTTTTGGTCTTCGGTTTTAAATAGCTCCCCAAAAAGTCTCGTCTCTAATTTCAGTCCTTCGCTCAATGTCATATTTATCCCTTCATCTATAGCCTTTTTCGCATACTGTATCGCTATTGGACCTTTTTTCAAAATCTTATTCAGCATCTTTTTCGCTTCACTAACGGCCTCACCTTTCTCAGCGAGTCTATCTACAAGGCCAATCTCTTTGGCTTCAGATGCAGATATCATATCGCCTGTAAATATAATTTCTTTGGCTTTCCCTTTAGAGACCAGCCTCGGGAGTCTTTGCGTACCACCTGCGCCAGGTATTACACCAAGGTTAACCTCTGGCTGACCGAATTTTGCAGATTCAGAAGCGATCCTAATATCACACGCCATAGCCAACTCACATCCTCCGCCAAGGGCCATACCATTAACAGCACATATCACAACCTTCTCAAAATCTTCAATCTTATTAAAAACGTGCTGGAGTTCCTTAGAAAACTCTTCTCCTTGTTTCTGGTCCATCTCAGGGAACATAGTTATATCAGCTCCTGCCACAAATATCTTCTCTCCAGCACCGGTTAGTATAACCCCTTTTACTCTCTTTTCTGAAGCCAATTCATCAAAAACCTGACCGAGCTCACAGGTAGTCTTTTTATCCAATGCATTTGCCGGCGGATGATTAATCGTAATAATAGCTATACCCTCTTCTACAAGATATTCAACAAATTCACAACTCATTTTCATTCTCCCTTCTTGTTTCCATTAAGATAAACTCCGCGGAACATGCTCGATTTCAAGTACTCAGGTTGTCAGGTTCAAGGTTCACAGTTAACGGTTGGGCGCACCCAGTGTGACATAGAGTTCACTCTGGACTTTCGTGTAAAACTGCCTGGCGTATCGCAAGAACCGGATGAACTCCGCATTCGTCTCGGAATCGAACCCTTCCTTGTTTTATCAGTTTAACCTTGAACCGTGAACCCCGGAACTTTGAACCTGAGTAGTTACAAAACATTTTGGATAAGACGAATTCGGATCTGGGCGACAGCCTTTGTTGAGCCAGCCGAAAATCAAAACGGAGATTCTAAAACCCCCATTGTATCGTAATGATAACCAAAAGCTTCACGTATCGTTCCATTTACTTCACCAATCGTTGCATAAACCTTTACTGCATCGACAATTTCCGGCAAGAGGTTCTCTTTGGATTTCTTTTTTGCTTTTTCCCTGAGTCTCAAGAGTTTCTCTTTCACTTTATCATTATCCCTGGTCTTTCTTAAACCCTTGATACTCTTAATCTGGTTTATCTCTGCTTCATTCGAGACCTTATGTACCTCCCTTTCTTGATCTTCTTCAGGTGGGATTTTGAATTCATTTACACCGACAACTATCCTTTCTTTTTCATCTATCTCTCTTTGGTACTTATAAGCTGCCTTTTCGATCTCATCACCCAGCCATCCACTCTCAATAGCAGCGCTAATACCACCCATATTATCGATCTTTTCGATGATCAAAGAGGCCTCGTCCTCAATCATATTCGTAAGATTCTCGATATAATAAGAACCTGCCAGTGGATCCGCGACATTAGCAACACCGGTTTCATAGGCAAGTATCTGCTGAGTTCTAAGGGCAATCCTGTGCGCTTCTTCTGTAGGCAATGCAATCGGTTCATCGTAAGAACAACAGTGTAAGGACTGAACCCCACTTAAAACCGCTGCCAGGGCCTCATATGCAACTCGAACAATATTGTTTATAGGCTGCTGAGATACGAGTGAACAACCGGCAGTATGAATTCCAAATTTGAATTTTATTGACTTTGGATTATTTGCTTTAAACCTGTCCTTCATTATCTTGGCCCAAAGCCTTCTCGCTGCCCTTAGCTTTGCTATCTCTTCAAAAAAATCGATATGTGAGGAACAGTAAAATGCAAGCCTCGGTGCAAACTCATCGATCTTAAGACCTCGCTTCAGGGTTTCATTGATGTAGGCTATTGCCATAGAGAAGCCAAAACCGATTTCCTGATATGCATTGATACCCGTTTCCCTCAAGTCATAGAGGTTTACATTCATCGTGTACCAGTTCGGCATCAATTTAGTACAATACTCGATGATGTCAACTGCTGACTGAAGGCAAAGGTCTGTCTGGTCTGT
>JAUXFK010000019.1 GCA_030623035.1 Deltaproteobacteria bacterium
CAAGGTCAAGGAAGGCGAAGATTTTAACCGCAGGAATATATTGACATATTTCGAGGATTAAAATCTGAGCCTGACACAGAGATTGGGCAAAAGGGCCATTTATGGATGGACACTAACTAATTTACAAATGGACGTCCCCCACGTTCCCCCAAAAGATATCGGTACCCTCAATCCATCGAATCATAACATGGTGAAGAGCTCCGAGAGCGTCTAATCGTGCTTGTCGTGGCATAATACTCCCTTTTTATCAAAATTCCTACTAATGTCAACTGCTTTTTTTAACAACGTCCCCTTGTCGTCACGTCCCCTTGTCGTCTCTTATCCCGATTTAGCCAAAAAAGACTCAATACCCACTAAATTCCATTGCTGCAAAGATATCCCTCCCTGCCCTTGACACCGCTCACAAGCCCTCCCAATATAGCTGAACTCAAGGATCACATATATTGTGGACACTTCTCCCTTGACGCACAATGCCAATTCTTGTATATTCCTCTCTAGAAAAAGCAAGTTCTTATCATTTCAACACGGCGACCCCCGAAGAACTCATAGCGGTACCAGGGGTGGGACCAAAGATCGCCCAACGTATTATTGACTAACGGAACGAAGGGGGGATTTTCTGTCAAAGAGGATTTCGTGAATGTTAGAGGCATCGGCAAGGTTCGGTATCAGAGAATCAAACATTATCTGTGTGCTGGCAATACACCGTAATCCGGCAACATCTGCAGGGTCCGGACATCATTGGGCAAACCATGTTCGTCGTTGCCGGCTCTCACAGTTTCCTGTTTTTCGTAACGGTGGGGCGAAGGATCCAGGGAAGCGTGTGGATGTATGAATGGTTAAATATTGGACAATGGCGGAACTGAAAGCGGTCAAGGTGCCGGAAAGGTGAAGGATAAAGAAGTATTTATCTTGTTTTGTTATATAAATTCGTTTCCAATTCGTGTCCATGTAGTCAATAAGGCCATTCATGGATGGCCGATTTACTAAAGGAGGTCATGTCTTATGATGACGGAAACCGGTTCAAAAAAGGTCTTATGTGAACTCCCGAAGTCCCGATTGCCCGTTGAGTCGCCGCTTTGCCCGGGTTGCCAACACGGAGTCATCGGGAGGATACTTAGTGAAGTGATCGATGACCTGGGGATTCAGGGGGACACCATCTGTATTGCCGGCGTGGGTTGCCACGCCATGATGTTATTCACCACCAATGTAGACTTTGTTCAGGCCCTTCACGGCCGGGCTCCGAGCATAGGAACAGGCGTAAAAAGAGGCCTAAACGGAAAAAAGATTGTATTCACGGTCCAGGGGGACGGAGACCTGGCATCCATCGGAATGGGGGATATGATTCACGCCGCCATACGGGGGGAAGAACTCACGATCATCTTCTGCAATAACTCGGTGTACGGAACCACCGGTGGCCAGATGGCCCCCACCACGCTCGTGGGACAACCCACCGCCACAACTCCCAACGGACGGCAGTATGAGACGGCCGGTTTCCCGGTTCATATTGCCGAATTGATGGCCACTTTTCCGGGGGTCGCCTATTCTGCCCGATGTGCTGTAAACAGTCTGGGGGAGTATGCAAAGACGAAGAAGGCCCTCAAGGCCGCCTTTCAGAAACAGATTGACGGTGTCGGCTTTAGTATAGTGGAAATACTGTCGGCCTGCCCCCCAGCCTTGAAACGTAACCCTGTCAAGGCGGTACAGTGGATCCAAGAGCATATGATGGCTGAATTTCCCCTGGGTGAGTTTAAGAACGTGGATGAGATTCGTCCGGCATATACCCTCAAGGAGTCCTAGGCCGGAAAGTTTCTCCTGTAGATTCCGAAGAAGATGCTTTTTTATATATAGATTTTCAGATATTAAACTTCACAAGGCCAGAGAGAGGAATCCGAGTAAGTCGTACATTGTAGTACGTCGTCGAGGATTCCGACCGATAACGTAGTGAAATTATGATATATAGAAATCTGTAGCTTCAGAAAAGGAAAGGAGATGAAACAACCATGATTGAAGTCGTAATCAACTCCGAGTGGTGCAAAGGTTGCGGTCTTTGTGTCCATTTTTGCCCCAAGGACTGTATCTCCATGGGTAGGGAGATCAATGCGAAGGGATATTCATACCCTGTATTCGGCAATGAAGAGGAATGTAATGGCTGTACCGCCTGTGGTAAGTTGTGTCCTGATCTGGCCATAAACGTTTACAGGTATAAGGAGGCTTAAGAATGATTGGCCCGAAGGCAATCGGTATGCCGGATTCGGCGCTATCCGATAAATTGAATGGGCCTTTAGGAAGGTTCCAAGATATGAACGAAAACCCGACGGAGGGGAGGTAAATAAATGGGAAAGAAGATCTTGCTTAGTGGAAATGAGGCCATAGGATACGGTGCAATATATGCGGAATGCACCCATTATTTTGGGTATCCTATCACGCCTCAAAACGAGGTGATAGAGTTTTTTGCCAGAGAGTTCCCCAAGATTGGAAGGAGCTTCCTCCAGGCGGACAGTGAGGTATCGTCAATAAACCTGGTTGCTGGGGCTGCCGCTGCAGGCGTCAGGGCTATGACCACTACCTCAAGCACTGCCTTCAGTTTGATGCAGGAGGGGCTTTCCGCGATGGCTGCCATGGAGGTTCCATGTGTTGTTGTGGACGTTCAGAGGGGAGGCCCGGGAGCCGGGAGCACACAGCACGCTCAGATGGATTATTTCATTGCCACAAGGGGCTCCCACGGTGACTATTTCAACATCGTGCTCGCCCCGTTTTCTGTTCAGGAGACCTTTGAAGTAATTCAACTGGCATTCCACCTGGCGGACAAATACAGGCATCCGGTGATTGTGCTCACCGATGGCATCCTGGGTCAGATGGAGGAGAGTGTGGATTTGAAGACGGTTGAGTTTGAGCCGTTGCCGGAGAAGGACTGGGCTGCAACAGGTTCCGCGGAACGGGGGCTGAAACGTAATTTTGTCCATAATTCGCCCGGCATACTCGGTTTCATGACCGGGGACACATACAGAAGCAACATGGAGAGGTGCTATGACAGGTACAATAAGATAAAGGCATCGGAGGTTCTTTATCAGACCAAAGACCTGGATGACGCTGAGATCATCCTCGTTTCCTATGGTTCTACGGCAAGAGTGACCGCCAGGGCGCAGTCCGAAGCACGTGCGGAAGGATTAAAGGTGGGTATGATACGTCCGATAACCCTCTGGCCTTTCCCCAGAGATCTTATCAGAGAATACGCTGAAAAGGTGAAGGGTTTTATTGTCGTGGAGGACACCATGGGACAGATGGTGGAGGACGTAAAGTGTGCCGTCGCCGAGAAGACCGAGGTTCACCTCGTTGGGTTCCTCGATCGTCACCTGCCCACCAGCACAGGTATGATCCTTCCCGATACGGTGTTGAGTCGTGTAAAAGCCCTTGTATGAGAGGTGATGCAAGGTATAGAGCATAAGGTAGAGGGAAAACGCTTTAGGGCGCAAAGTCAAAACCTTGCGCCTAAGACCGTACGCGTTATGTTGCATTTCACTTTCATGGATAAATTCACCACAGCGTCGGCGTATTATTTTGTGTTCTTAAGAAAAGGAGGAACAAAAGTGAGTCATCATATAACAAAAGCAGAGATTGCCATGGCGGGGATGGGAGGCCAGGGTGTATTGACCATCGGTCACCTTGTGGCCAATGCCGCGTTGTCGGTCTTTGAAAATGTGAGTTGGTTCCCTACATATGAGACCTGGCAGAGAGGCGGAAAAGTTTACTGTTGCATCATTTTATCAGACGAGGAGATACTGTCTCCGATGATTTCCAGGCCCGAAGTGCTATTTGTTCTAGACGAACCCTCCCTCGATGATTATGAGGATAGTCTCGTGGAGGGCGGACTCCTTGTATACGATACGACCCTCATAGAGAGAGAAATCAAGAGAAAGGATATCAGAGTACTCTCCATGCCCTCCGCAGAGCTAGCCCAGGGCCTCGGCTCGATCCAGGTGGGAAACCTGATCCTTCTGGGGGCATACCTCGCGGATAGCAAAGTACTTCCCATGGATATCGTTGAATCGGCCTTGGAAGAGATGCTCAAAAAGGGTAATAAGGAGGGCTTCTTGCCTTTGAACAAGAAGGCCCTCAGACTCGGGTTTGAAAGATTTTCAGGAAATGGAACCGAGAGCTAGGGACAAGCGAAAAGGTTGGTTGGTGCCCATCCAAAATCTGGCCCGCTATATTATCCGTGCATCTTTTTCCCAAGAGAGGATGAAATACATCCCCGAAGAGTCCAAGGTCAGATAGCAATCCAAAGATGGAAAAGAGGAGAAGGTCTTTAATGTCCTGGGGTGGGTTGCTGCCATGTGTAGCCATGTGTCTAACAAGGGTGAACAGGTGGTCAGATGCCATGGTTATTATAGTAATGTTTCACGAGGCAAGTGACAAAAAGAAAAGCAGGACAACCTCATTCCTTATATCCTGGAACCTCGTGACTCATCAAAGGAATACCAGAAAAACTGGGCAAGGGTGATTCAGAAGAGCTGCAAAGATATCCCTCCCTGCCCTTGACACCCATCACAAGCCCTCCCGCCATAGCTGAACCTAAGAACCACATATGTTGTGGACACTTCTCCCTTGACACACAATGGTAATTCTTGTATATTTCTATCTGGAAAAAGCAAGTTCTTGTCATTCCCAGACTGTCTTTGAAGAGGTAAAAAAATGAGTTCAGTGATCCAGGGCCTTCGAATAGGCGTTGCCAATCGCGGAATACCGGCCCTTCGTATAGGGAGGACCATCCGGGAAATGGGTGGCCTTTACGTGGCATTTGCAACAGACGAAGACAAAACTGCTCCTCATATCTCCAAAGCGGATAAAGCCTATGCTATTCGGGGGCAAGCAGGATATTTGGACATAGACGATATTGTTCGTATTGCGAGACAGCAGAACATCAGAGCCCTTCATCCTGGATGGGGTTTTGCGGCAGAGAACAACCGCTTTCCCTGCTTGTGCAAGAAAAACGGTATCATTTTCATCGGACCTTCCGAGACACCGATGGAAAAACTTGGCAATAAGGTTAAAGCTCGAAATATCGCAAAAACTATCTCCGTCCCGGTTGTCCCGGGATCTGAAGGCGCCGTAACCCTGGGGGAAGCCACACAGATCGCTCGGGAGATTGGGTATCCTGTCATGATCAAGAGTGAAGGGGGAGGAGGGGGGAGGGGAATTGCAATAATTGAATGCCAAAAGGAAATGGAAGACCATTTTGAAAAGGCCTCAACAATGGCAGAGGCTAGTTTCGGCAATCCGAATCTATACATCGAAAAATTTCTCCCTTCGGTTAGGCATCTGGAAATACAGGCTGTCTGCGACACATTCGGCAATGTAGTCGTTCTAGATGAGCGGGACTGCTCCACACAGAGGAAGAATCAAAAAATGTTGGAGGTTACCCCCTCGCCATGGAAAAAAATGAGCGATGGGTTGAGAAAAGCATTGAAAGATGCGACCTTAAGAATCGTATCTGCCGTTCAGTACGATTCCATTGGGACTTTCGGATTTTTGGTCGATGACGAACAGAATTACTACTTTATTGAAGCCAATACCAGGCTTCAGGTCGAACACGGTATATCAGAACTCCTCTATGGAATAGATTTGGTAGAAGAGATGATACGGGTCGCTTTCGGTGAAAAGCTTCGTCTGAAACAGGAAGGCCTCAAACCTAGGGGATTCGCCATGCAATGCCGAATCAATTTTGAAGATCCCCAAAATGATTTTCAACCCAATGCCGGCGAGATAACGCGGTATCTCTCTCCAGGAGGTGAAGGAGTCAGACTTGATTCGTGCATTTTCGGCGGATACGAGTTTCCCAAGGCCTATGATTCCCTCGGCGCCCTTCTTATGACACATGGAGCCACATGGGAGAAGACATTGTCAGTCATGGGACGGGCACTGTCTGAATACTTTGTGGCTGGCCTGAAAACGACCATTTCGTTTCATAAGAAGGTCATCTCGCACCCCAAATTCAGGACGGGTGACGCTGATACAAGATTCATCGACAAGACCCCCGAATTGATGGTTTACAGAGAAAACATCCCGGAAGAGATGAGGCTTTCCTCTCTCATGGCCGAAATTACGGCAAAGGGATATAATCCCCATGCCGGGCTCGGAGCCTATCGGAAATTCGGGGACTCCAAGATCGGCCCTGTATTCGTAGATGCTTCCTCTATGACACCGAATGTTGCCAGAGACCGATCTTATGAGCCGCCATTTGATCCCAACGATCATCGGGACAGAGTCTTAACTCTTCTGCGAAACTCAGAATATGTAGAATTCTGCAATACCACTCCCAGGGATATGACTCAGTCAGAAACAGGGAATCGATTTCGACTCTTTTCGGACAGGTTGGTGGGACCGATGATTGACCGATGTGCGGATACGTATCCATAGAAAACGGTGGGGGAGCCCATTACCACGTGGCAATGCTGGGCTGTATGACCGACCCCTGGGAAGAAGCCGCGGAGTGGAACGTGTTTGCTCCAAGTACGCAAAAACTTATCCTCATCCGCTCGACGAATGTGCTCGGCTATGCCCCGCAGAGCCGAGAGGTGATGACACGAGTAGGAGAGATGATTGTCAAGCATTATCATGTAATACGCTGTTTTGACTTTCTGAACCACATAGAGAATATGGTTCCATTTGCCGAGATCGTCCTTCGGCTGGAAAACCGCATCTTTGAGCCGGCTATTAGCCTGAGCTGGGCGGAGGGATTCGATGTTTCCCACTATCTTGGTGTCCTTGACCACATCCTCTCAATGGTGGGGGGGATTATGGAATGCGGAAAAGACGTGGCGTCCAAAAAAATCATTCTCTGTCTTAAGGACATGGCCGGGGTGTGCCCCCCGCGATTTGTCAGGAGTCTGGTCTCGGCAATGCTCGACAAATATCCGGATTTGATAGTCCAATATCACCGTCATGCTACAGACGGCCTTGCCTTACCAGCCTTGGGAGCGGCAGCGCAAGCAGGAGCCAAGATATTGGACGTGGGTGACGGCCCTAGTGCAAGGTTTTACGGTCAGACAGCGGTTATGCCTGTGATAGCGTACATTGAAGGGGAACTCGGTCTAAAGACACGCCTCGATAAAGAGATGATCAGGGAAACCGCATACATTCTCAAGCAGATTATGCCCATATACGATTGTTACTGCAGGCCGACATTTCTTGGAACTGATCACGATGTTACACTGCATGGGCTTCCAGGGGGTGCTACTTCAAGCAGCCAGGAGGCTGCACTCAGGCAGGGATATGCTTTCTTGCTTCCCAACATTCTCTTGGTCCTTCAACTCTACCGAAAACTCATCAGGTACCACGATGTTACTCCCGGGTCTCAAATTACCTGGACCAACGGATATCTGATGGTAGTGACGGCCTATGAACGAGGCGGAATGCCGGAGGTAAGGAGAGTTGTTGAGCTACTCAGGGAGGTCACCTCCGTCCCAGAAGAAGAGATGGACACACACACCAAAAAAGATCGCATGATACTGTTTGCCCATGCAAACGATGCTCTCAGGAATCTCCTCCTGGGGAAATTTGGCAAACTTCCTCTCGGTTGGCCCCCTCAATGGATTTACCAATCGGTATTCGGAGACAAATGGGAGGATGCGATGGCACAGCGTACAGAGGAAAGTCCCCTGGACCGTCTCCCCTCTACTGATATTGATGAGGTAAAAAAGGAGCTGGCCACGCATATCGGGAGAGAATCCACGGAATTTGAGCTGGTCAATTATCTGAATCATCCCGCAGATGCTTTAAAACTCATCATAAATCTCGACAAATACGGCAATCCGAATGCACTGCCCGATGACATATGGTTTGAGGGGTTGGAGGTGGGGGTTGATCGGGAATTCCGGACATCTGATGGGAAGGTCCACTCCATAGAGGTCATGCACGTCGGTGATATAAGTTCGAACGGTCTGAGAAGAATACGGTATAAACTCGACCATGAAGTCTTTGTGGAGGAGGTAGAGGTTGGGGAACAGGCTTCAGAAAAGAGGGGAGTAGAAATGGCCGATGAAAACAACCCCTACCATGTCGGCGCTCCATTTGATGCTGACCTATGGGTTGTCCACAAGAAAGTAGGCGATCGCGTGCAGCCGGGAGAATAGCTTTTGAACCTTGCACTTATGAAGATTGAATGCGGGGTGACTTCAACTGTGGACGGCGTTGTAAAACGTGTCCGGGTGTCCGCTGATTATAAGGCCGATAAGAAGATGGTGCCCGTAAAAAAAGGACAACTTCTCATGGAGCTTGCTCCACCTCGGGAACTTTGCACGAACTGTAATGCGGAGATCAACGAAGGGGATAAATTCTGTTCAACATGTGGAAGTACATTAGCCCTGCAACGGCATTTACCTGAATAGGTACAATATATATCCTCAACCCCCTTTTCTCTTGACAGGATGCGTACAGGATGTCCCCCTGTTATATTGTCTTTCGCTTCGTCAAGATGGGTAATATTAAAAATCCTGCTGACGTTCGCTTCAAAGGAAATTTTTCATTTTTCAGGGAGGACTAATTGATTGTCAATTGCAATGATCCGTAGAAAACATTTTCTTTAAATTCTTTTTGGGAAGGTACCCCATGGAATGAAAGGGAAAGGAGAGCATATGAAAGTTGTGGCTTTTAACGGCAGTGCTCGTAAAGACGGAAATACCGCCATTCTGATCAATCATGTTTTGGCTGAACTGAAAAAAGAAGGGATTGAAACGGAACTGGTACAGTTTGCCGGAAAGAAGATCCCGGGTTGTATAGCATGTTTCAAATGTGCGACCAACAAAGATCAACGCTGTGCAGTAAAAGATGATATCGTGAATGAATGCATCGAAAAGATGCTTGATGCAGACGGAATAATCCTTGGGTCACCCACGTATTTTGCTGATATCTCGGGGGAAATGAAGGCCCTGATAGATCGATCAGGCATGGTAGCCAAAGTCAATGAAGACATGTTCCGACGTAAGGTAGGTGCCGCTGTGATTGCAGTGCGAAGGGCAGGGAGCATTCACGCCTTTGATTCCATCAACCACTTTTTCTTTATCAGCCAGATGGTCGTTCCAGGGTCAAGCTATTGGAATATGGGCATTGGTCTTGACAAAGGGGAAGTGGAAAAAGACGAAGAGGGACTCCAGACTATGAGGGTCCTAGGTCAAAATATGGCATGGCTGCTTAAGAAAATACATGGGTAATTGCGGCGTCTAGAAGGGCATTTTCTCCGGTGGCCTCCTTTCCGGGACATATTCGTGAGGAACCTTTTATTTACGGAAAAGATGCGGGTAGTATCTTTATCCCTCCAATATGTTGAGTGCTTTTTCGAGTTTATCTTTATTCGCTGTTTTTAATTTATCCATGACTTTTTCTTTTAATTCATTTGAATCAGAATACCCAAGGGTTTCAAGCCCAAGAGATTCTTTTATCTTTGCCAGGTATTCTGAAGGGACAACGGGTTTCTCTATATAAGCGTGTGGACTTACAAGGACTTTTCCAGCCTTTAGTTTCAAGAAATCCTCTTTTCCGAGTTCGTCATGTGCATGGGCAGTTACAATTATAAAGGGAATATTCGCCAATTCCGGATTTTTTTGTAGATAAGCGAGTAGTTTTACACCGCCCATTTTTGGCATGACAAGATCAAGAGAAATTAAATCCGGTTTGCATTCGCTGATCTTCTCTAAAGCGTGTTTACCATTGTTTGCAGTCATCACATTGAATCCGGCATCTTCGAGTATGGTTTTTAAGAACAGTTGGATATCAGGTTCATCATCTACAACAAGAATCGTTTTGTTTTTTACATCATTCATTTGAGCCCTCCAAAATTACAAAAGATTTTTTCACCACATTTTCTCACGGGATTACACTGAACAATAAACTTCTCAGTGATATTACGTGTCATTCTATGGTGTATGGTTGCCTTTTTCTTCTTGAGGGAGAGGCAGGCGGTTCCTGGGGAATTCCAGTCTAAAAACCGATCCTTTTCCTAATTTGGATTCGAAGAATATCTTCCCTCCATGTTCATGAACAATCTTTCTCGTTGTGAGAAGTCCTAAGCCTGTGCCTTGTCCAGAACTCTTTGTTGTAAAAAAATTTGTAAAAATCTTCTTTTTAATCTCATAATCCATGCCGGACCCATTATCTTTTACTTCATAACAGATAGCACCATTTTTTTCAAATAAAGAAAATGTTATTGTAGGATTTTTGTTGTCACTTAAAAGACAGGCGTCAATGGCATTAGAAATCAGGTTGGCAATACATGTATGAATACCCTGGGTATCCATGGGGGCCGCATCAATATCTCCCTCCAGATTCGTTAAGAATATTATCCCGGATTGTGCCATAGTATCTTTGTAAAGGTCTACGATGTCGGTTGCTACATTGTATGGACATATTATATCTACCTTTAAGGTGGTCCCTCTTGAAAAACTAAGAAACTCTTTTATAAAAGATGAGATCTTTTCAATATTATTCTGAAGCATGTCCCAGCCTCTTCCTACCAGTGCATTGTCTTCTCTTTTGATGCCAGAGTTGACAACGTACATTCCGCCTTCCAGTCCCATGAGGACATTTTTTATGCCGTGTGCAAGACCTGCAACAGTCTGTCCCACAGCAGCCAGTCGTTCAGCCTCAATTATCTCGTTTTCTAATTGCTTTATTTTACTGAGATCTTGAAAGAACATCACCTTTCCAATATCCTCATTGTCCTTTTTCAGGTTTGTACCTGACATAACTATAGGGATAGTGTTCCCCTTATAATCGGTTATCTCGCTTTCTCTTAAACTTACGATACCGTCACCTTCTTTGACTGCATTTTGAAAGTCTCTTGGATATAATTGTTCGCCAATCATTTTTTCAATAATTTTTTTCTTTGGGTATTTCATCATCTTTCTTGCTGAGGGATTATATATATTTATCACGCCATCTTTATCCTCCGCAATAATTCCATCTAATGCTGTCTGAATAATGATTTGCTGAAATTCCATGGTTTCTTTTAAACGATCCTCTAACAAAAAGGTTTTTGTAACGTCGATTGCCAATTCTATTACATAGTTTACCTCTTTATCCACTTTTGAATATGGGGTTGCAGTTACCATGTAGACAACTTTATTGCCTTTTTTGTCATAACCCTCTTGTAGAGAGTGATGAGTTCTCCCATTGGAAAAAACCATCTTAGCAGGACATTTTTCGCATATATCATCCCGCCTCTTATAGGATTCAAAACAATATGTTCCGAGACATTTTCCAAAGGTCTTTTGAAAATACCTGTTACTCTTTACTACCTTAAAATTTCTATCGATAACGGTTATGTAACAGGGTACATTGTCAAAGATTGTTCTGTATTCGTCTTGAATCCGCACCTTTTCTGTAATATCTGTTGACATCTCAATGATATGAGTGATGTTTCCCTTGGAGTCTCGATAAGGAGATACATGAACCATATAATGGTGAATGTTCCCTTCCAGGTCTCGCCCCTCTTCCTCGGAAACCCTGGTCTTTCCGTCAATAAATGTTTTGGTTGCAACACAGTTGCGGCATTTTCTTTTTCTATGCTTATACACCTCAAAACACTTCTTACCATCCCAGTCTCCAAATGTGTCCAAAAACCTCTTGTTTGCGTCAACTATTCTGTACTTTCTGTCAATGATAGCAATACTGGTGGGAACCTGATCGAATAAATCGAAGCTCCTCCATCTTTCGGATTTGCCTTCCTTAATCTCATCTATGCCAGAAAGGTATGGGATATCTTTTTTTGGGCTTCCCTCGACTCTTCTTACTATTTCATTATATAGTTGCTTGAGGGGTTGGAATACCTGACACTCCCGACAGAATTCCATTTTTTCACCCCAATTGCTGTACGGTCTCCCTTTACAGATCGTCCCGTTTATAAACCAGCACAGATGCCCTGAGTCGAGTTCCCATGCGGGGCAATGCTCTCTCTTGTCCAAAGGGCAATTCTCCAATTCCCAGCATGATTTGCATGAGTGTTCTTTTGCTTTTATCATAACGAGCACATACAAGACCTGTCGCTCTATTTCATCAGAGATTTTTCGCCATCCCTGTTCAAAACTCTGGACCGACCTAAGGGACAAACCCAAAAGCCCAGCCATCTCTTTTTGTGTTTTCTTCAAATACATGCGTATGGAAATAAATTCTTTACAATTCATGGCGCGTAAGGTGGATTACAGCTATCCTTTTTCCTTATATGATCAAAAAAGGTCAATTCCATTGAAGAAAGAGGTCTTTCAAATAGACTCTTAAAGGTAATATCCAAAACCGTCTAACTTGTATTTATATATCACAATGTGATATATAAATCAAGGATTATTTAAAAAAGATAGAACAATTTAATTGACAACATTCAATAAGTATAGTATTTACTGAATGAATACTCATTCAAATTCTATTTTTTCAATTATTGGATGGTAAAAGGAATATATTTTGTCGTACTATTGCATTATCGATAATTTAAAAAAGATGTTAACT
Organism: Deltaproteobacteria bacterium; assembly: GCA_030623035.1. GTDB lineage: Bacteria > Desulfobacterota > UBA8473 > UBA8473 > UBA8473 > JAUXFK01. The sequence goes on from JAUXFK010000019.1 coordinate 12,496, forward strand.
GCTTGAATTACATACATTATATACGTTTTATGGATTAGAATGTAATTGATTTATTGTATCACATTGTGATATGAATTTTAATTAAAATGTCACTAAAAATCTTGACAGCTATACAGTTTGCATGTTATGTTGTTCGTATATTGTGAATGAATATTCATTCAGGTTTTTTTGCCACATACAATCAGGGGGCAGGTTTAATCAATGACTGAATTCGAGAATTGGGACTGGGAAACCAAAGAAAAGTTGATCTCAGAAATAAGCGAGTGGAGGCGTAAATTCCCGGTGATCCATGAATACGTTGTCAGCAATGATGGTGAGAAGATTTCAGCGCCTGTAAAGACGCAGGAAGATGCTTTTACAGTATGTGTTAACGGTGAGATCTGGGAAAATACTTTTGAGAAATTGTGGTCTTTGCGATTCGGCCCGGATGATCGATTGACATGTCTTTGTATGAATGATGATGAGTGGACTGTTGCCACTGACGGAGAAACCTGGGAAGAGACCTTTGAATATGTATGGAATATTCAATTTACTCCGGATGGGAAAATCATTGCAGTAAATGTGAAAGGGAAAAATGGATATAGGATATCCTTAAACGGAAAGACATGGGAGAATGGATATGTTGAGGCCAGGGATTTCGCCCTCAGTCCTGACGGAAAGAACACGGCTGCTGGTGTTCAAACCAAGGGCTTAGGCGAGGGGGACATCTTTGGATTTGCCGAAGGTGTTTGGACAGTTGCAGTAAACGGTGTGCCATGGAAAAGGAATTTTTTGAATGTATGGGGTATTGCCATCAGCTCTGACAGTTCTAAGATAGCAGCGGAAGTTAGGGTTGGTGAATATGAATATACCATAGCCATAAATGGGGATATCTGGAACGAGACATTCAAATGTGTTTGGGAGCCGATTTTTTACCCAAAGGGTGAGGATGTACTGGTTCCTGTTCAGACCGATGACGGTTGGACCCTGGCAAAGAATGGACAGATAATATGGGAAAGGAAGTTTGTCCAGGCCTGGCATCAGAAGTTCAGCCCGGATGGACAAAGAATCGCTGCTATTGTGGCCCCGAAAATTGGAAAATGGACGATCGCAGTAGACGGTTCTACCTGGAATAAGACCTTTGGAGATGCGGTGTTGCTGCCTGTTTTTAGCCCTGATAGCAAAAAGGTCGCAGCCGTCGTTAAGGAAAACAACCGATGGACCGTCGCAGTGGATGGGATCCCCTGGGCAGAGGACTTTGATATGATCTGGGATCCTGTTTTTAGCCCTGACTGTAACAGAGTAGCTGCCAAGGCTGAGAAAGATGGAAAATATTTCATTGTGGTGGATGGGAAAGTTGGGAAGCATGGATTCGAAGCCCTGTGGAGCCCGATCTTCAGCCCTGATGGAAATAAGCTTTTAATCAAAGCGGTAGAGGATGGAAAGTATTACCGTCGGGTAATACCGGTGGAAAAAATATGAAATCGCGTAAAAGTCTATGAATAACAGGGAGTAAAGGAAAATGTATGAATTCGTGAGTGGACCACTGGTATGGATCTCGTTTATAGTTTTCATTGGAGGTAGTATATACCGGCTGGTATCGATGTTTAAACTGGCAGACAAAGAAAAGGTCATTTTCCCTTATATGAGTTTAAAGTATAGTTTAAGATCCCTGATTCATTGGATTATTCCCTTTGCAAGCACCAATATGAGAAGACGGCCATTTATGACAATTATAACCTTTGCTTTTCATATCTGTCTGGTATTGACACCTATTTTCCTCCTGTCTCACAATCTTCTATGGTATCAGTCCTGGAAGATTAGCTGGTGGACAATGCCTGAAAGGACAGCCGATATAATGACAATAATCGTGATTTTTACTGCAATCTTCTTCCTTATAAGGAGATTGGTACTTCCTGAGGTGAGGTTTGTTACATTTCTATCGGACTATGCCCTTCTGACAGTTGCTGTCGCACCTTTTATTACAGGATTTTTAGCCTATCATCAATGGCTTCCATACAAGACGATGTTGATTCTACATATCATATCCGGCGAAATTATGTTAATCGCTATACCATTTACCAGATTGAGCCATATGCTCTACTTTGTATTCACAAGGGCGTATATGGGTTCTGAATTTGGTGCAGTACGTAACTCCAAAGATTGGTAAGGACAAAACTTTTAGGAGGAATACTCATGACTGAGCCTGCAGCAGAGGCGGTTGTTGATCCGGGCATAGACGAAAAAATTAAGAAATTAACCCCTGAAAGGATAGAAAGCACAATAAATAAAGTCCTGACCAAAGGGGCTGCTGCCCGGCTGAAAGTTTATTTGCAGACATGCGTTCATTGCGGGTTATGTGCAGATGCCTGTCATTTCTATCTTTCCAATGACAAGGACCCTAAGTTTTCGCCGGTGGGTAAAGTTAAACAGACACTCTGGGAGATAATAAGAAAGAAGGGCAAGGTAGATGGTGGGTTTATAAAAGATTGTTCGAGAATAGCCCATACAGAATGCAATGTCTGCCGTCGCTGCAGTATGTATTGCCCTTTTGGTATCGATATTGCCTATCTCCTTCTTTTGGTACGCCGTATGTGTGCTCTTTTGGGTGTTGTGCCTCAGTACTTGCAGGATACGGTCAATAGCCATGCAGTCACTATGAATCAGATGTGGGTGAAACAGGACGAATGGATCGACAGCCTTCAATGGCAGGAAGAAGATGCACAAGATGAGGTTAAGAATGCAAGGATTCCTCTCGATAAGGAGGGAGCTGAGATTATGTATTCCGTTATCGGCCCTGAGCCAAAATTCCTTGCCCAGCTTCTAGGCAATATCGCGATGATAATGGCTGTTGCGGGTATGGATTGGACAATGCCTTCCTTTGACGGCTGGGATAATAGCAATATGCCCATGTATTCGGGTGACTTTGAAACCATGGCCCGAGTGGAACGGAAACATCATGAAGCCGCATTAAAACTGAAGGTAAAGAGGATCGTGATGGGTGAATGTGGCCACGCTTTTCGAGGAGCAGTATATGACGGTCCAAAGTGGCTGGCCTGGAAAGAGCCCCCTGTACCGATAATTCATGCCGTTCAATTTTATTATGAGCTAATCAAAAGCGGCAGGATAAAGATAGCCAAAAAATTTAAAGAACCCGTCACCGTTCAAGAACCATGCAATATTGTCAGGGGAAGAGGCCTCGGAGATATGCTTCGTTATATTATGCGGGCCACGTGTGAAGATTTTAGAGATGTGTACCCCAGATATGAACACAATTATTGCTGTGGTGCCGGTGGAGGGGTAATTAACTGCGGCCCTCAATGGAAGAAGAGTCGAGTTAAGGGCAACAGGGTCAAAGCAGAACAACTCAAAGCAACAGGTGCAAAATTCGTTGTAACCCCATGTCATAACTGCCATAGTGGTATTGAAGACATCGTCGAACATTATAATCTCGGGATGCATACGAAGTTTTTTAGTGAGATATTGATTGATGTTATGGAGATTCCCGAAGATTTAAAAGTCGAATAAGACAAGAAGGAAGGAGAGATGAATAAAAGACTGGTTAAATCTTTTTCTATAATAGGGGTAATTATATGTTTTTTCTTCTTGTTTGGGAGGGCAGATAGTATCTGGTCTAACCAGGAGAGTACCGATCGTTTTGAGGGCCCTCCAATCCTCATTACAGATACAGGTATCTTTGAAAAATTAGAAAGACCACCTGTAGAATTCTATCATGATAAACATACACTTGCCCTTGAAAAAGAAGGATGTGGCGTATGTCATCCCCAAAATAAAGATGGATGGTTAATATTTAAATACCCCAAGCAAAGAGATGACAGTACTGAGCAGAGTCTGATGAACTCATACCATGATAGTTGTATAGGATGCCATAACAATATTGCAAGTGAAGGTAGAAAGTCAGGGTATGTAATATGTGGTGAGTGCCATAATGTAAAAGATAAAAGTCAAGATATAGAACATCTACCCATTGGTCCGGATTATTACAGCCTTGAAGATACTTACCATAGAGACTGCATTGCTTGCCATAATAAAGATGCTGATCTGCATAAAGAAGATGCAAAGGATCTAAACTGGAAAGATTTTTATATTAAAGAAAAAGAACGAAAGGAAACAGCATTGCCTCAGGTGATCTTCGATTTCTATATACATTATCAACATGAGGTTGCCACAGGCGGAAAATGTGAGGCATGCCATCATGTATATAGTGATGAGGAAGAAAGGCTCATCTACAAAAAGGGAGAAGAGTCCTCTTGCCGGGATTGTCATAAGGAAAAAGACGAGAATAAGACGCATTCCTTCAGAAAAGTAGCTCATATGGATTGTATTAAATGCCATATGGAACTCAAAGAGAAAGGAAAAGATACAGGGCCCTTTACTTGCGGTGGTTGTCATACTGAAAGGAAGAGGCAGACATTAGAAAAAATAGCAGATATCCCAAAGCCAAAACGAGGGCAGCCTGATAGAGTCCTTATCTGCATTGAAGATGCAAGGATGGGAGGAGTTCCTTTTAATCACAAGGGTCACGAAGCAAATACTCTTACATGCCGAACGTGCCACCATGAGGGGATAATGGCCTGTAAAGAATGCCATACACAAAAGGGCAGCCTACAAGGAGGTAAAGTAAATTTGGCTAAGGCATATCATGATATTACCTCAGAGAGGAGTTGCATTGGCTGCCATAATTCTCATAAATCAGAACCGTTGTGTAGTGGCTGCCATAATTCTATGGAGGATGGTTTAAACAAATCATCTTGTAAGACCTGCCATACCGGGATTGAAAGTGGAATAAAGTCAGCAAACAAGGTTGATCCTCCAGAAAATCTTTTGCCCCATGGTCTAATGGAGGATATGACAATTAATGTTCTTCAAAAGGATTATATGCCTGGTAAATTCCCCCATTTAGCCATAATTGAGAGATTAACCGATGTCTCAAATAATAGTAAGTTGGCGAGACATTTCCATTTTGATAAGATGACGATATGTTCTGGGTGTCATCATAACAGTCCGCTAGAGCCAAATCAGATGGTACCTTCTTGTGATACCTGTCATAGTGCGCATATGGGATCTGTAGGATCAGAAGTCCCTGGGCTTCTCGGTGCCTATCATCGCCAATGTCTGGGCTGTCATAAAGAGATGGGAGTCGAGCCTACAGGATGTACAGGGTGCCATGCGAGGAAGGCCAGCCCAAAAAACTAAAAAGTTAAACTGGAAAGCATAGAAATATGGGTATCGATAGAAGAGACTTTCTAAGGTTGTTAGCTGGGATCGGTTGCTATACAGTGATAGGTAAAAGTACTGATGTCTGGGCAGATATACGTACGGTCGGTCATGGTGATATTCTTGGGGTTCTGGTAGATACGACTTTTTGTGTGGGATGCCGTACATGCGAAAAGGCATGTAACCAAATAAACAAAGATCTGCCGAGGAAACTGCCCGAATCCTTCGAGGACAGCTCGGTTTTTGAGAAGAGAAGAAGAATGACAACAGATTCTTATACTGTAGTCAATAGCTATCCTGGCAAAAAAAACAGGCAGCAATTCGTGAAATTTCAGTGTATGCATTGCAATGATCCTGCCTGTGTTTCAGCTTGCATAGTTGGGGCATTGACAAAAGAAGACAACGGGGCAGTGAGATACGATCCCTGGAAGTGTATCGGATGCCGTTATTGCATGGTTGCATGCCCTTTCCAGGTTCCAGCATATGAGTATTCAAACGCTTTTACGCCTCAGGTGAGAAAATGTACCTTCTGTTTTGAACTGAGGACATCAAAAGGGGAAATGCCTGCTTGTGTTGAGGCCTGCCCTATGGAGGTTATGACCTTTGGAAAGAGAAAAGAATTAATCAAAATTGCCAGAAAACGTATCAAAAGATATCCGGATCGATATGTTCCTCATATATACGGAGAGCATGAATTGGGAGGAACTTCATGGCTTTATCTATCAAGCCTCCCCTTTGAAGATATTGATTTCCCCAAGTTTGGGTATACATCGACTCCTGGTTATACGGAACCTATACAGCATGCCATTTTTAAGAATTTCATCCCTCCATTGACCTTGTTTGCTGTGCTGGGTTGTTTTATGTGGTTTTTAAGGCCTCAGGATAAAAAATCAGAACCGTTGTTAAGGGAAGAAGGACAGGAAAAATGAGCTTTCACGAGGAACCTGCCCCGGTTGATAAGGGTTTTTTTACAACAGGAGTAAAAATTCTTGTAGTCTTGATGGTCACAGGGGTGAGTTTCGGTTTGTATCGTATGGGATTTAGCCTCGCGTCTACTACAAACTTAAACGATCAGTATCCATGGGGGATGTGGATCGGAGTTGACGTGGCCAGCGGAGTAGCCCTGGCAGCAGGAGGGTTTACAACCGCATTTTTAGCCCATATCTTCCATCGAGAGCATTATCACGCTATCCTTCGGCCCGCCCTGCTCACAGCGATGTTGGGTTATACTTTTGTAGGGATAGGATTAATGTTTGATCTTGGAAGATGGTATAATATTTGGCATCCTTCACTTCCCATGATGTGGCAGGGCAACTCGGTTTTGTTTGAAGTCGGTATGTGTGTAATGGTGTATCTTACTGTGTTGTATATTGAGTTTATACCGGTTGCAACTGAGCGTTTTATCGGCAGAGTAAACTTGCCGGGGATTCTTTCAGTTCTAAATAATCCTATTGACGAGTTTCTCAGGTTATTAGACAATACCTTTGGAAAAATTATGTTTCTTTTCGTAATTGCGGGTGTGGTTTTATCTTGTTTGCATCAATCGTCTTTAGGTACATTAATGGTAATCGCCCCTTATAAAGTTCATCCATTGTATTGGTCTCTTCTTTCTCCATTGTTTTTTCTTTCATCCGCCATTGCGGTTGGATATCCAATGGTTATATTTGAATCCATGATAGCATCGAAATCCTTTGGACGTAAACCAGAGATGCACATCTTGACACCTCTTGCAAAGTTTACGCCAATACTATTGGGTATTTATATTGTTTTAAAGATTGGTGATATGATTTATAGAGGCACTTATGTATATCTCTTTGAAGGATCGATCCAATCCTGGATGTTCTGGATTGAATTTGGCCTGTTGACGGTAGTTCCTTTTTTAATGCTATTATCATCTCAAGTTAGGAGTTCTGCCGGTTGGTTATTTGCCGCTGCAACAATGTACATTTTTGGAGTTTTATTAAATCGGTGTGCAGTTTTTTTTATTGCTTATAAACCCCCTTTTGCTGAAAAGGTCTATTTCCCTGCAATTGGCGAACTTGCGCTTACTATAGGGCTCATTGCAACACTTATACTTATCTATAGAGTTTTTGTCACAATATTTCCTATACTTCCAGCTCCTGCAAAAGAAGCTGTTCAAGAATAATCACTTCTCGAAACTTCTTAATAAATAATCCCCAGGCGTTTAAAGCCATTCAACAGAAACGATGGCCTCTAATTTTCTAAACTCAGGGTCGCCTGTAAGAATAGTTGCATCATACTTCAAAGCAGTTGCAGCGGCAAAACAGTCTGCATAAGAAATTG
>JAUXFK010000238.1 GCA_030623035.1 Deltaproteobacteria bacterium
ACGGGAAATGGTATTTTTTGACTTTTTACGAGACCATCAAGGTTAAACTGATAAAACAAGGGTTCGATTCCGAGACGAATGCGGAGTTTATCCGTTTCTTGCGATACGCCAGGCAGTTTTACACGAAAGTCCAGAGTGAACCCTATGTCACCCTAGATGCGCCCAACCGTGAACCTGACAACCTGAGTAGTTACCTTCTAATTAATTATTTTTTGTAGTGTCCGATAAAAAAGAAGTGGTGTCAAGTTTTTTTTAAATTCCAGGTACGTAACTGCTCAGGTGGATAGGCTGAAGGGATAAGGCTGAAGTGTCCTAACAGCCTTCGGTCTTCAGCCTTATCCTTCAACAGTATTGGGGGAGGATGGCGTTTCATAAGGCCAGAGCCCCCTTAAAGAAGTGGTTTTAAATAGAGGTATCGGATGTTTTTTTGACGATTCGTCAAAAAAACGGCATATCCATATTTTTAATACCTGCTCATGACTTATTTCCATATCACATAAACTATGCCGGAATTCCTAATTAACGCATCACTGGTCAATATTGGAACATTCAAAGATAATGCCGATGAAACAATAAGCCGATCATGAAGTTCCATCCCTTGCACAGCTTTAGCTGTTTCAACAACATCAAAGTCTAAATCAATAATTATATAGTTGTCCAGGTACAGTAGTTTGCGCCTCACTTCTTCAAAATCCAGGGGAATCTTATTGCGCTCTGACAAATACAGGATTTCAACTATTGAAATGATTGAAATCAATATTGTGTTTTTTCCATTGTCAGCATCTTGCAGAATTGACTTTGCCGCTTTTCCAATTTTGCCCACATTTGCAAAGTGCCTGATAATTGCGACAGTATCTGCTAAGTATTCCACTTTGCCAACCTATCTAAGATTGCTTTTTCTGACTCACCGCGAATTTCACGAATACTGTTATCCAGGTCGGAGATTCGGTCAAAGCCCATACCTTCCCATATTCCTTCGAGTTTTTCAATGCGTTTTGGTGTAGATGATTCGGTCTTCATCAAAATAAACTCTAAAAAATCATTGACTTCTAAAAGCCTGGCTTTTGGAATTTTAAACAGGTTTTTTTTAACCTTCGCAATATTTATTTCTTCAATTCCCATTTCAAAACTTCCATTTTTTAGACGGGATAGCAGGATTTAAAAGATAATTATCGTGTTTACCCTGTAATCCTGTCAAATGTTTAACCTCTCCTAAAGAATAAAATTTCGTAACTACCCTGGTTACTATTCCTTAATATCCATTCCCAAGGCCTCTTTCCGACTGAGCTTGATCCTTCCGGCTTCATCGATATCTATGACCTTGACAAGGACTTCATCCCCTTCATTCAGGACATCCCTTACGTCTCTGACTCTTTCATTCGATAACTGAGAGATATGCACCAGTCCATCAACCTTGGGAAGAATCTCTACAAAGGCTCCAAAGTTAGTGATCTTCTTCACCTGTCCCATGTAGACCTCCCCTATCTGGGCCTCTTGACATATGTCTTGAATCATATTAAGGGCACTGTCACTGGCAGCACTGTCAACAGAGACAATACTTACCTTCCCCGAATCCTCAACATCTATCTTTACCCCTGTTTTTTCAACTATCTGTCTGATAACCTTCCCGCCAGGGCCGATTATATCTCGAATCTTGTCAGGATTAATCTCAATCGTAACAATCCTTGGAGCATAACTGGAAAGAGACTCCCTTGGCTTTGCAATAGTAGCCTCCATCTTATCCAATATGTAAAGCCGTCCTTCTTTTGCCTGATAAAGGGCCTTCTCAAGGATATCTTTTGTAATCCCTTCTATCTTTATATCCATCTGAAAGGCTGTAATACCATCCCTGGTACCTGTAACCTTAAAGTCCATGTCACCCAGGTGGTCTTCGTCTCCTAAAATGTCTGATAAAATGATAACCTCTTCACCCTCTTTAATCAACCCCATGGCTATCCCCCCTACAGGGGTTTTGATTGGAACTCCGGCATCCATCAAAGAGAGGGCACCCCCGCAAACAGTAGCCATTGACGATGAACCATTTGATTCCAAAACTTCAGAGACAACCCTGATTGTATACGGGAAATCATCATTGGAAGGCAAAACACTGCCAAGCGCTCTTTCCGCTAAAACACCATGCCCAATCTCTCTTCTACTTGGGCCTCTTAAAAACTTGGCTTCACCAACAGAATAGGGAGGGAAATTATAATGAAGCATGAAGGTCTTATAATTATCCCCAAAAAGGGATTCAATCTTCTTTTCATCCGATGATGTGCCAAGGGTTGTTGCCACCATTACCTGCGTTTCACCCCTTGTAAACAAAGCCGATCCATGGGTTCTCGGCAGGATTCCAACCTCACATGTAATCGGCCTTATATCAGTAAAGGCCCTGCCATCGATCCTCTTTTTCTCCGACACGTACATTTGCCGAACCATCCTGGCTTTTAATGCTTCAATGAGTCTCTCTATCTCTCCTTCTCTTCCTTCATACTCAGGCAATAACGCATCCGTAGTATCCTGTACAATCTCATCAAATCTCTGATATCTATCAAGCTTTACAGGGATTCTTATTGCCTCTTCTACCTTTTCTCTGGCAATATCCTCAACCCTCTCTTTAAAATCAGGCTCTATTTCCTCACCCTTACACTCTATCTTGGGCTTGCCTGATAATCCTTTTAACTCTTCTTGTATCGCAAGGATCGGCTGCAATGATTCCTGCCCATACCATATTGCCTCCAATACATCATCCTCGGAAAGCATATCGGCTTTGCCTTCTACCATAACAACCGCACCCCTGGTACCGGCCACAAGGAGATTCAGATCGCTCTCTTCCATCTGTGAATTTGTCGGATTACAGACCAGCCTGCCATCGACTCGTCCTATCCTGACACCTGCCAATGGCCCTTCAAAGGGGATATTAGAAACCTCTAAAGCAGCAGAAGCACCGATGATTGCAAGTGTATCCGGTTCATTTTCTTGATCCACAGATAAGACCGTGGCAATAATTTGCGTTTCAAAACGGTACCCATCCGGGAAAAGGGGTCTTATTGGCCTATCAATAAATCTCGAGGTTAATGTCTCTTTTTCACTCGGACGACCTTCTCGTTTAAAAAAACCACCCGGTATTTTCCCGGCAGCATAATTCATCTCCTGATAATCGACAGTTAACGGCAGAAAGTCACCCTCTTTCCTCTTTTTTTTATCTGATACAGCGGTCACCAGAACCAATGTATCTCCATAACTAACGAGGACCGACCCACTTGCTTGTCTTGCCAGTTTACCATATTCTATTGACAAAATTCTTCCATTTACTTCTGTACTAACTTTTTCAACCATTTTTAATCTTATCTCCTAAAAAATGTATCATTTTAGCGCTATGAAATAGAAAGCTATCATCGCTTCAACGACGGTTAAATTTTAATGCGTGTACTGTCTGAGCGTCTTAGTGAGCGTTAAGAAAGAACAGGGGAAAAGATGCGAGTTTTACACGGATTAAAATTTGATTGCCGCTTCTTGCGACTCTTTTCAAAAAGCTAAACTGTTACAAAAAATTAAATAAAGAAAAGGCAAAGGTTCTTACTTTCTAATACCCAGTCTTTTTATAATGTCCCGATACCGGGAGACATCTTTCCCTTTTACGTAATTCAACAATCGCCTTCTTCGGCTTACAAGTTTCAATAAACCTCGGCGTGAATGATGATCCTTCTTATGCACCTTAAAATGTTCGGTAAGATATCGTATTCGCTCACTCAACAAGGCAATCTGGACTTCTGGAGACCCAGTGTCAGTATCATGAGCCCTGTATTCTCCGATAAGTTCTTGCTTTTTTTGAACGTCTATCATTTCCCCTACACTCCCTTCCTAGATTTAAGTTTAAAGTGCCTAAAATGAGCTAAAGTGCCTAAAGTTCAGACTACTGGAAAATTAGACCAAAAACGGTTCGGTTAGCATAGGATTTTACCCCTTTTCAGCCCTGATGTTGTTAAGGTTGAACAGATTACCAGTTATATCTCAATAAACTGAGGTATTGGCCTATGGATTCCC
>JAUXFK010000100.1 GCA_030623035.1 Deltaproteobacteria bacterium
GCTCCGAAAACATTATGGATAAGGTCTCGAACATGACTAATGCTTTGAAAGCGTATTCCTTAACTTTAGTTCACTTTAGGCACTTTAAACTTCAGGCACTTTGGCACATACATCACCGAATTTACGGATTAGAGCACTAAGTAGAGGTATTATGGGAAGGTTATTTGGAACAGACGGTGTAAGGGGTATTGCAAATATTGAGCCTATGACCGTTGAGATCGCAACGCAGTTGGGAAGAGGTATCTCATATATATTTAAAAACGAGAAGAGAAGGCACAAGATTGTCGTCGGGAAAGATACCCGACTCTCCGGATATATGATCGAGACCGCTCTTACTGCGGGGATTTGTTCAATGGGCGTTGATGTATTGCTCATAGGTCCTCTGCCTACACCCGGGATCGCGTTCATTACCTCCAGTATGAGAGCAGATGCGGGAGTCGTTATTTCCGCATCTCACAATCCTTTTCAGGATAATGGGATAAAGTTCTTCTCCAGAGATGGGTTAAAATTGCCGGATGAATTAGAGATGAGGATCGAAGAGCTGGTGTTCGGAGACAGCATAGATTCATTGCGTCCAACAGCGAAAGAGGTAGGAAAGGCATTTAGGATAGATGATGCAGCAGGAAGATACATCGTCTTTCTTAAAGGTACTTTCCCAAGGGATTTAACACTGGATGGTTTGAAGATCGTTCTGGACTGTGCAAATGGTGCAGCATATAAGGTGGCCCCAGCGGTCTTTGGAGAGCTGGGCGCAGACCTGGTTCTCTTCGGTGTTGAGCCCAATGGGGAGAATATAAACCTAAAATGCGGTTCTTTGTGTCCGGAAGTGATAGCTAAGGCGGTCAGGGAGAATAAGGCGGATATTGGTATAGCCCTCGATGGGGATGCGGACAGGGTGGTCTTTGTTGATGAAAACGGTGAATTGGTTGATGGAGACCATATCATGGCAATATGTGCGGCGGAGTTGATAAAGAGGAACAGACTAAATAAGAATACCCTGGTTACTACCTTAATGAGCAATATGGGGCTGGATTTGTTTATCAAAAACCTGGGAGGTAAGGTTGTTAAGACGGCTGTAGGTGATAGATACGTAGTAGAGGAAATGATAAAGAACGGTTATAATCTTGGGGGTGAAAAATCCGGCCATATAATTTTTCTCGATTATAATACCACAGGAGATGGAATTATTTCCGCATTGCAAGTATTGGCCATTATGAAAAGAGATGAGAAAAGATTATCTGAAATGGCCGGAACAATGAGGGAGTTTCCCCAGGTCTTGTTGAATGTAAATGTAAAAGAGAGAAGAGACATAGTGGATATCCCTGAACTTTCCTCAAAGATAGAGAAGATAGAAAAAAAACTAAAAGATCGAGGAAGGATCCTTGTCAGGTTTTCAGGTACGGAACCACTGTTGAGGATAATGGTGGAAGGAGAAGATGAGAAGGAAATCTCTGCTATGGCAGAGGAGGTTGCCTACTTTGCAAAGAGAGCATTCGGAATTACTGGAGGTGGATTAAGTGACTAGGTTGTCAGTAAATGTTGACCATGTTGCAACGATTAGAGAGGCCAGGAGGATAACAGAACCCGATCCTGTAACTGCAGCGGCACTCGCAGAACTGGCCGGCGCAGATGGAATAATTGTCCATTTAAGGGAAGACCGGCGGCATATAAAAGACAGAGATCTCAGGTTACTCAGAGAGACAGTCAAGACCAGACTGATTTTAGAGATGGCAGCGACTGAAGAGATGGTCAGAATCGCTTTGGATGTTAAACCGGAAATGGTAACCCTGGTGCCTGAAAAGAGAGAGGAGTTGACCACAGAAGGCGGATTGGATATAAACATGAATAAGGAATATGTAAAAGATTCCGTTTTAATGCTCCAAGAAAGAGGGATACTCGTCAGTCTTTTCGTTGATCCGGATATCGATCAAATTAAGGCTGCGCATAAGGTTTCTGGTGATTATGTGGAAATCCATACAGGCAGGTTCTGTGAAGCATATGATCGAGTGGAGGAAAAGAGGGAACTTGACAGGATTTTGACATCTGTTAAGATGGCGTCTAAATTAAAACTGGGGATAAATGCCGGGCATGGTTTGAACTATCAGAATATCAAGAGTTTGACCGGGATTGATGAGATTGAAGAGTTCAGTATCGGTCATAGCATAATATCAAGAGCACTGCTTGTCGGTTTGGACCGTGCGGTCAGAGAGATGATTGAATTAATCAATTTGCCTGCCTAGTGTCCATCCAGAATGAGCAATTTTGTTCAAGGTCAAGGAAGGAGAAGGTTTTAACCACAGGAATATATTGATATATTTCGAGGATTAAAAATCTGAGCCTGACGCAGAGATTGAACAAAATTGCTCATTCTGGATGGACAATACCTAAGAAATCCGTAAATATTGAACTTCCCCGCAAAGGCGTAAAGGGCGCAAAGTATTCCTTTGCGCCCTTTGCAGTGAACGATTACTATGATTTTAGGAACGGGTATAGATATAATTAAAATATCGAGGATTGACTCTATGATAAAAAAATGGAAGAGTAGTTTTCTCGATAGGATATTTACAAAAGAGGAAATAGCCTTTTGTATGAAAAAGAGACTGCCCAGTCAGAATTTCGCTGTACGATTCGCCGCTAAGGAGGCGTTCCTGAAGGCATTAGGATTAGGGATGAGAGCTGGAATCCCATGGAAGGATATTGAGGTCGTAAACAATGAGACAGGTAGGCCCTCAATTGAGTTACACCGAAAGGCCAGAGAGACATATCAAAAAAATATTAGAAATATTCACTTAAGCCTGTCCCACGATGGTGAGTATGGATTTGCTCAGATTATACTGGAGGGTTCGGTTGAAGGTAGTAACTGCTGATATTATGCAGAAACTGGATAGAATGGCTATAGATAATTGCGGGATTCCAGGAATCGTCTTGATGGAAAACGCGGGTAGGGGTGCGAAACGTATAATTGAAAGCCACTATCCTGACCTCTTTAATAGAAAGGTTGCTGTCTTTTCAGGAAAGGGAAATAATGGAGGAGACGGCTTTGTTATTGCCAGACATTTATCTAACATGGGTATTTATGTAAAGGTTTTTCTTTTAACAGTTGGAGATGATCTCAGAGGGGATGCGAAGATTAACTTCGATATTATACGGCGGATGGGGACAGATATCTTTGAGCTCAGGGATGAAAGTTGCATCGATTTAATCCAGGATGAATTAAAGGGCTTTGATTTGATTATCGATGCCATCTTTGGAACCGGGCTAAACTCTGATGTGAAGGGTATCTTTTGGGAGGTCATTGAGCTTATAAATAAAACAGATATTCCAACAGTTTCAATTGATATCCCCTCAGGGTTAAGTGCTGACACCGGGAGGGTTTTAGGAAACTGTGTAAAGGCAGACCTGACCGTCACTTTTGCTCATCCCAAACTGGGGTTACTTATCCATCAGGGACCAGAAAATGTGGGGAAGCTTGAGACAATAGATATAAGTATCCCGGGCTACTTGATCGAAAATGAGAACATACAGAACCATCTGATTGTTGGTAATGAGCTGAAGCCATTAATTCCACCCAGACACCCCGATTCCCATAAAGGAGACTTCGGACATCTTTTAGTTGTAGCAGGTTCTGCAGGTAAAACCGGAGCAGCGGCTTTAACATGCCTGGGGGCTATGCGGGTTGGTGTTGGGCTTGTTACACTGGGAATCCCTGAGAGTCTCAATCATATAATGGAGAATAAATTAACAGAGGTGATGACTGAGCCATTATTTGAGTGTACACCTGGTTTTCTGGGTATCAAAGCAATTGAAAAGATCATGGAATTAACAAAGGGAAAGAATGCATTGGCATTGGGGCCAGGGCTGTCCACAAAGGAAGAAACTGTAGAACTTGTAGCCAGAATAATCAAAGAGATTACGATTCCGATTGTTATAGACGCGGATGGTATAAATGCTTTCGCTAAAAATAAAGACACCTTAAAAGAGGCAAAGTCACCCATTGTCCTGACGCCTCATCCTGGTGAGATGGCCAGGCTTACAGGTACCACTGTGGCCGAGATCCAGGATAATCGGATAGAAATCTCCCGCAGTTTTGCTAAAGAGTATTGTGTCCATATTGTCTTAAAAGGTTCCAGAACTGTTATAACCGATCCAAAAGGAGATGTATATATCAATCCCACAGGAAATCCAGGGATGGCTACCGGTGGTATGGGGGATGTCTTGACTGGTATGATCTCGAGTTTTATTGCCCAGGGATTAGATATAACGGATGCTGCTAAATTGGCAGTCTTTTCCCATGGGCTGGCAGGAGATACCATTGTTTGTGAAAGGGGAGAGATCGGTCTGCTCGCCACAGATGTAATAGAAAGAATACCATCGGTCTTATTTGAATTAATAGATTCTTCTAAAAGCTGAATTCAATAATTTTTCAATGAGGGGAACAGAGATTAAGATAAGGCTGGCAGATTCAAAAGCCACCATTGAATTTGGGGAACTTCTGGGCAGATACCTGACGGCTGGCGATGTTGTGGGATTGATTGGGGATTTGGGGGCAGGAAAGACCCAATTTGCAAAAGGATTGGCTCTGGGGTTGGGAGTATCTGATCAGTATCATATAACGAGCCCCACCTATACAATTATAAATGAATACCCGGGTAGAATCCCACTGTACCATTTTGACCTTTATCGAATAGATGGAGTTTCAGAGTTTGAGGATCTTGGATATGAAGAATACTTTAATGGAAGGGGGGTTACTGTAATTGAATGGGCAGATAAGATGACCGATCTATTACCAGATGAGAGGATAGAGGTATATATTCACTGTTTGGAAGGTGATATTAGATTGTTGGAGATTAAAGGGCTTGGAAATCATTATAAGAGTATAATCGACAAGTTAGCTTACTTATTCGTAAGTTCTCAATAAGTCCGGGTAATACCTGTGGATTCCCGCCTCCGCGGGAATGACGTCTGGATGTAAACGCCCGTCATTCCTGCGAAAGCAGGAATCCAGTGAATAGTCGCAAAACATAATCTACCCTAATTTATTGAGAAGTTACACTTATTCCAGTAGAACTTATATTTGAAGTTATTAAAACCAGAGGAGGAGATATGAATATATTAGATGAAGCGATCAGTAAAGGACAGAGTACACTTTCTGAATACCAGTCAAAAAAGTTTTTGGCTTCTTACGGTATTCCAATAACAAAGGAGCAACTGGTTAACACAAAAGAAGAGGCTGTTCGGGCAGCGAAAGAGATCGGATTTCCTGTGGTGCTAAAGGGCTGTTCACCGGAGATTACGCATAAGACAGAACTCGACCTGATTGAACTCGATTTAAGAGATGATAAGGCTGTTGCCGATTCTTATGAAAGGATTATCAGCCATGAGGGGGCATCCATTGAGGGGGTATTGGTCCAGGAGATGGTCAAGGGCGAGAGGGAACTCGTTATTGGTTTAACCCGTGACCCCCAATTTGGCCCGTGTGTAATGTATGGATTGGGCGGGATATTCACAGAGATTCTAAATGACGTCTCATTCAGGATAGCCCCCCTGGAAAAGAGAGATGCCCTGGAGATGATAAGAGAGATTAAAGGCCATAAGATTATAGATGCGTTTCGTGGTAAACCCCCTGTTGATATTGATGTTCTCTGCCAGGCATTATTGGCTCTGGGTAATATCGGCTTAGAGTTTGACCAGGTTAAAGAGATAGATATCAATCCATTGATTATAGATGGAGATAGACCCGTTGCAGTAGATGCCCTGGTTGTTCTCAATGTATAAAGGATGAATTAATAAAAGAAGGAGTGCCTAAGAAAAAAAGTGCTATCCGTCCAAAAGGAGTGGATTATAGCACCAGGGCAGGTTTTAGGCAATTCAGGCACTCAGAATCGAAGGGATTGATTGAAAGATATGGATAGCAAGATAATTACAATTAAAGAGGCAATAACAGATTTATTGCATGATGGTGAAGTGCTTTATCTAGGAGGTTTTCTCCAACACGAACCATATGCGGCTGTTCATGAGATTATTAGACAGAAAAAGAAGGGATTAACCGTATCGAAGTGTGCAGGAATGATTGCCCTTGATCAGTTGATAGGTGCCGGCTGTGTGGATAAGGTTATTTCCACATATATATGGAATCCGCTTCCAAAGCCGGCCCATGCTTTAAGGAGATGTATAGAAAAGGGGATTCCCCACAAAATCGAGATGGAGGAATACTCCATCTTAAGCCTTACCCTGGCATACTTTGCAGGCGCCCTTGACTTACCGTTCGTTGCAGCGAAGACCTTATTGGGTTCTGATTTTCCCCAACATTCCTCTTTTTTGGGGGAAAATAAAATGAAGATTATAGAGTCTCCCTTTAATGGAGAGAAGGTCTGTTTGATACCGCCTTTAAAACATGATCTTGGGATTATCCATGTACAAAGAGCGGACAGTTTCGGTAATGCGCAAACATGGGGAATAATGGGGGATAGTAAGTATGGCATAAACTCCTGTTCAAAAGTGATCATATGCGCAGAAGAGATTGTGAGCACAGAGGTCATTAAAAGGGACCCTAATCGCACCATAATCCCTGGCTTTAAGGTAAATGCCGTGGTTAAAGAACCCTGGGGAGGTCATCCATCCTATATTTCCGGCTACTATGATATAGACTGGAGGCACTTCTCTTTCTACGATAAAGCCACTCAAACACTCGATGGCTTCGAAAATTATCTTCGAGAATGGGTATATGGTGTCAAGGATAGAAATGAATATATAAACAAGATCGGCAAAGATAAGCTTGATGAGTTAAGACCGAAATCATGGAATAGTAACCCGGTTGATTATGGTTACTGTAGTAAATTTCAGGGGGATTATCTATTATGAAGTACTGCGAGGACTATACACCGATTGAGATGATGATCATCAGCGGTTCGAGAGAGATAGAGGATGGCCAGGTATTGATTGTTGGTACGCAATGGCCGATAATTGCAACTCTGTTTGCCAAGAAGACCCATGCACCCAATGCAATGATCTGTTATGAAGGTGGGGTGGTTCTGGATTCTATCCCAGACAGGATTCCTCTGTTTACCGGTGATCCATGTATTACATCTAACTCTGTATTGCTCAATGATTCTCTGGATACCCTTGGGATGATACTCCATGGAGGTCATCCGGATCTCGCTTTCCTTCCTGCTGCCAATGTAGATAAATATGGTAATATCAATACGACATGTTTTGGAGACTATTCAAAGCCAAAGTATCGTTTGGGCGGTAGTGGCGGTGCATGTGACTTTGGCAGTCTTGCAAAAAGAGTTATTACGATGCTTGAACACGAGAGGCAGCGGTTTCCTGAAAGGGTGGATTTTATAACAACACCAGGTTATCTTAACGGGGGAAATTCAAGGCAAGAGGCGGGCTTAAGGTGCGATACCGGTCCCCATGCAGTTATAACCACCCTGGGTGTTTTCAGGTTCGACAATAACACCAGGGAGATGTATCTTGATACCTACTATCCAAAAGGGAGTATAAAAGAGATTAAAGAGGGCTTCCAGTGGGACATAAAGATATCCGATAATGTTAAAGTAGCTGACCCACCGACACAAGAGGAGATAAGGGTATTGAGAGAAGAGATAGATCCCTTTGGTATGTATTTAAAAAATAACAAGGCAAAAGCTATCCCCTGTCTTTGATTCTAAGTGGTGTCCATCCACGAATGGCCCTTTTGCCCAATATCTACTGTTGGGCTCAGATTTTAATCCTCGAAATATGGTAATATTCCTGCTTGCCCTGTGAAATGCGAAGCTATATTTCGCCTTCCCTGACCTTGAACAAAACCGCTCATTTACTGTATGGATTCTAAATAGCTTCTGTAACTATTTTATATCCTTCAGGAAAAGCGTAACTCTTTTATATTATTATGTTATTTTATTTGCTTAAGGATCAGGCAAACAGGAAATAATCTAAAGTTATTTAGGCGTTTGACTATTATTCCACAAGGTTATAAACAGGTTGTCAACAGAAGATGTGGAAAGGTTAGATGGGTATGGAGATGAAAGATTTTAGAGTCAGGAAAGACGTGAGGATAAGAAAGATCGATGAGAGGATATCATGTATATTTCTTACAAAGCCAAACCAGCAGTGGAGTAACACATATTTAATAGAAGATGAAAATCTTACCCTCATTGATACGGGACGTCCGGAGGCATTTTCGGTAAATGCTCTGAAGAAGTCTCTTGTCCATCTGGGTTATTGTGTTGAGGATATTAAGACGATAATATTTACCCATGCCCATATAGATCATGTGGGGGGCGGTATAGCATTAGCAGACCTTTTAACCAGTAAGAATATCGCATATTATGAAGCAAGGGAGAAACTTCAAGATTTTTCCCGTTTTAATAAAGAGTGGATAAAAGAGTTTATGTCCCTTTTGTCGAAATGCTCCTCAGGTGTCCAGCAAGGGCTCAGGGAGAGTCCTACCTATGAACTATTGAAATTCCCGGAGTTAAAAAGTGGAATTACGATCCATAGGGGGGTAAGAGAAGGTGATGTCATCGATATCGGTAAGACGAAGCTTGTGGTTTATCACACCCCGGGGCATTCTTCCTGGGATATATCCTTGTATGAGCCCGAAAAGAGGTTTCTCTTTACAGGCGACTTCATAACATCGCCAGAGACTGTATTCGTTTCAACTATGGGGTCAAACCTTGATAATTATCTGGATAGTCTGGATAAGGTGAGTAAGATATCGATTGATTGTATGTTTCCGGGGCACGGTAAGTTTTCAAAAAACCCTTATCGCCTTTTCGAAAAAGCAAGAGAGCATATAAAAAGATGTGAAGACCTGATATTAGAGGAGTTAAGAATCTGTCCCATGACACTACACAGTATTACTTCCGCTCTTTTTAATGGGTGTAATGATCCAGGTATTCAGCTCTTTAATTATGGCAGGGTTGATACGTTTCTGATAAAATTGAAAAGAGAGGGGAGGATTTCGATAGATGATGATGGAAAATTTTGTACCGTTTCAACCAGCTAATTCCTTGTGTCTTTAAACCATGATGAAAACTCGATATTTTTTTTCCTCAATGCCTCCTCGGGGTTTATCTCGAATAACCTACCTATATTTGTCAGGCAGAAAAGAATCTCCCCCAGTTCATCCTCAATTCGATCTTTATTTTGTTTTTTTAATGATTTTTTTAATTCCTCTATCTTTCCGTCGAACTTATCAAGCACCTCGTCTATGTTATCCGAATCGTATCCTGCATGAGCCGCTCTTTTTAATATTCGAAAGGATTTAAGAAGGGAAGGGAGGGCACAAGGGATAGAATCAAGAATAGATTCCCCTTCTTTTGCCTTTTCCTCTTTCTTGATCTCCCACCATATCTTTTTTACATCAAAAGCGTCTTTTGCATTTTTATCTTTGAATACATGGGGATGGCGACGAATCATCTTTTCTTTCGAAAAGTGAATCACATCGAATATATTAAAATCCCCCTCTTCTTCTGATATCTGAGCAAGAAAGATGATTTGAAAAAGGGTATCCCCCAATTCTTCCTTGAGCTTTTCTGATGATTTTGATTCAATTGAATCGAGCACCTCATAACACTCCTCTATTAAATACCATTTCAAACTGTCTTTGGTTTGTTCCCTGTCCCAGGGACATCCTTTTGGCCCCCTCAATATCTTCATTATCCGTATTAGGCTCTCAAAACCTTTCAAGTTTGCGTTTTCCAAAACTCCTCCTTATGGATATTTTTTGCGGTTATTTACAAACAGCCTATGAAAACTTTCGCTTTAGTGTTGATGAATTCGTAAAAAGTCGTCACTCCGGTGAAAACCGGAGTCCAGATGGTCCGCAACTGCTTGAAAACACTGGATTCCGGCTTTCGCCGGAATGACGGGAAATGGTATTTTTTGA
>JAUXFK010000196.1 GCA_030623035.1 Deltaproteobacteria bacterium
TATCAGAGATCGGCTTCATCAGAGGGGTGTTATATTGGAAGACACCCCTGATGGTACCCTTTGGAAGGTAAAGTAGCATGACTGATGAAGCAACGCATTAAAGTAGGCGGAATAGCCTGGCCAATACAAGGTGTCAGGATTGCTCAAACGGATTAGCGACCTCGGTTTTTATTATTATGACTCACCTTTTTCTGCTTGTTTGAACCTTGACTGCCCTGAAAAAAACCCCTAAATTGGCAATTTTGGAAAAATCAACCCTAATAAAATCAACAGGTTAGGATGGTTAAATAATCTGACCGCATCTTTGGCTTGTTTATCTAGTGTCCATCCAGAAATGAGAAATTTTGTTCAAGGTCAAGAAAGGCGAAGATTTTAACCACAGGAATATATTGACATATTTCGAGGATTAAAATCTGAGCCTGACGCAGAGATTGGGCAAAAAAGCCATTTATGGATGGGCACTAGATAGTTTAATTTACAGCAATTTGTAAGCATATCCCTAAAAAGGGCCCATAGCTCAGTCGGAAGAGCCACCGGCTCATAACCGGTAGGTCCCTGGTTCGAACCCAGGTGGGCCCACCAATCGATTATAAAGAAAGGAGTAAAAGGCTTGAAAAGGCCTTTAAAGAAATTCATAGAATATAAACCGAAAAAGTTGATAAAAAAATGCACCTAAAAGGTGCATTTTTTTATTTTTAGCTTTGAATAAACATATATATGTCAAGGAGGGAAGGATTGAGAAAACAAATCGATATGCTAGTGAAGCTCCAAGACCTGGATCTAAGTATAGGGGAAATCGAGAAGACCAAAGAGCGCTATCCTCAAAGAATAGAGATGTTGAGGAAAAAGTTAGAGGAGAAACAAGAGATAACGGAATTAAATAGGGAGAAACTTGGGGATTTGGAGAAAAGCAGGTTGAAGAAAGAGAGGATTATGGAACATGATATCGATAATATTAGGAAATCCGAAGAAAAGCTGTTATCGGTTAAGACAAATAAAGAGTATCAAGCAGCATTGAAGGAGATCGCCATCGCCAAGGAATCCAATAGCGAGAAGGAAGAGGGGATTCTCGGTATTTTAGAAGAGATTGATATACAAAAGAGAGGATTGAAGGAAAAAGAAGAAGAACTTAAGACAGTTCTTAAAGAGTTTGAAAAGGAAAAAAGCGAACTGGCAGAGAAACTGAAGGGGTTTGAAAAACAACTTTCAGAAAAGATAAAAAGTAAAGAAATACTGTTCTCCAAGATAGATACAGAATTATTTAAAAAATATGAAAGCATAAAGAACTACAGGCAGGGGATAGCCGTTGTCCAGGCAAAAGATGGATTTTGTCAGGGATGCAACCTGGGTATTCCACCACAACTCTACAACGAAGTACAAAAGGGTACGGATCTGGTCTTCTGCCAGAATTGCAGTCGAATTCTCTATTGGAAAGCCAATGATGCCCCAAAGAGTTAAGATATAAACGGGCTTTTGTCCAAATGAAGATTCCTTTTAAAAAATGATGATCAAAGATATCCCGAATAAATTAAAGATGGAAATTATGAATCATCTTGCCGAGCATATGAGTTTTAAAAAGGCTGCCGATAAATTCCCTATGGTTTCAATGAAGGATATCCAGAACATAATATATCAAGCAGCAGCGTTTTACCAGAGTGACTCAACATTGGAATTGCAGGTTCGAGATTCAAAATTTGACAATCTAAATCTTTATACAGATGGGGCAAGCAGAGGAAATCCAGGTGAGGCTGGAGCAGGAGCGGTAATCCTGGATAGAACAGGGAACGTAGTTAAGGAATTAAAAGAATACCTGGGAAATACTACGAACAATAGCGCTGAATACAGGGCTCTGATTTTAGGACTCAGAGAGGTTTTGAGGCTCGGTGGAACGAAAGTTAATATTTTTTCGGATTCAGAATTGATGGTCAACCAGATCAAAGGGTCTTATAATGTAAAGAGTCAGGGATTACTATTATTGTACAACGAGGTAAATGAATTGTTGGAAAAATTTATAAAATATGGTATAAGGCATATAAGAAGAGAGGAGAATAGGCATGCAGATCGGCTTGCCAATGAAGCGATAGATAAAAGGAGGATGCAAAGTATTCAAGTTTAAAAATATCCTGTAATAGGCAAGAATGCTAAAGCAGGTCAAATGATCGCTGGTTCAGTCTGGCAACACAGGCTTAACGAGAGGAAAGTCCGGGCTCCACAGGGCAGGGTGGTCCGTAACACGGACTGTCTCGGGAAACCGGGATAAGGAAAGTGCCACAGAAAAGAAACCGCACTGGGAAGTGGCCTTTAAGGCTATGGATCAGTGTAAGGGTGAAACGGTGAGGTAAGAGCTCACCAGTTCCGATGGTGACATCGGGAGCTTGGTAAACCCCACCTGGAGCAAGACCAAATAGGTCCTGTCTTCTCCGCAATGGAGACATTGAAATGCCCGTTCAATATCAAAAGGAGTCTCTAATAGAGTATTCCCTTAGATGACAGGACGGGTAGGTCGCTCGAACCCGATGGCAACATCGGGTCTAGATGAATGATCATTGCCTCATATAGCCTTTTCTTTGATTCGAGGTGTTGTTTCTCGATAATTCGAAGAAGGCTTGACCCATTGAGGAACAGAACCCGGCTTATGACCTGCTTTGGCTTTTTTAAGAATATTGCGTTATTCGTTTAATTGAAGAAAAACATGTAGGATGCTGGATTTAAGATTCGTACGAGAGAATATAGAAGAAGTCAAAGAACAGATCAAGCAACGCGGAGTTGCTTTGGATCTAGATGCATTTGTCCGGTTGGATTTTGAAAGGAGAGATCTACTACAAGAAGCTGAGGGTCTCAAGTTTCAGAGGAATACAGTATCTGAGAAGATAGCCAGGCTAAAAAAAGATAAAAAGGACGCTTCATCAGAAATTGCTGCAATGCGAGAGGTTGCTCAAAAGATAAAAGAGCTGGATGGAAAGCTAAATGAGAGAGAAAATGCGCTGAATCGGATTCTGATGTATCTTCCGAATATGCCGCATCCATCCGTACCGATTGGCAGCAATGAAGAGGATAATACTGAGATAAAGAGGTGGGGAGAAATTCCTCGGTTTCATTTTAACCCCATGGCTCACTGGGATATTGGAGAGAAGCTGGGCATACTGGATTTTGAGAGGGCTTCTAAAATTACAGGCGCAAGATTTACCCTGCTTAAGGGTTGGGGAGCAAAGTTAGAGAGGGCCTTGATCAACTTCATGTTGGATTTACATACCCATGAGCACAACTATAAAGAGGTGTTGCCACCGTTTATAGTAAACAGACAAAGCATGATAGCGACGGGGCAACTTCCAAAATTTGAAGAAGACCTTTTCAAGCTTGAAGGGCTCGATTACTATTTAATACCCACTGCGGAGGTACCTGTAACCAATATCCATCAAAACGAGATACTGAAAAGCACAGAGCTTCCTATTTATTATACTGCATACACCCCTTGTTTTCGAAGCGAGGCGGGTAGCTATGGGAAGGATACGAGAGGCCTTATAAGGCAGCATCAATTCAATAAAGTAGAATTGGTGAAGTTTGTTGTCCCAGAGACTTCATACGATGAGCTGGAAGGTCTCCTTGTCGATGCGGAAGAGGTTTTAAGGAGATTGGGATTGCCATACAGGGTTGTCAGCTTATGCACTGGAGATATCGGTTTTTCAGCAGCAAAGACATATGACATTGAGGTTTGGCTGCCAGGGCAGAACAGATTCGTTGAGATATCTTCCTGCAGTAACTTTGAAGACTTTCAGGCCAGGAGAGGAAATATACGATATAAACCAGAAGGGAAATCAAAGACACGTTTTGTCCATACCCTTAATGGCTCAGGCCTTGCAATAGGAAGGACACTCATTGCAATATTAGAGAACTATCAGCAAGAAGATGGCACTGTAACAGTACCAGAGGTATTAAAGTCGTATCTTAGAGGCATAGAGAAGATAGAGGGATGGATTTAACATAGAGCAAAGGAGGGATGGCCGAGTGGTTTAAGGCGGCGGTCTTGAAAACCGTTGACCGAAAGGTCCGTGGGTTCGAATCCTACTCCCTCCGCCATATCGTAGTAACTGTTTAGGCGAATAATGATTTGGATGGATACGAGTTAGCTCCTTAAGATGGCTAAACAATTACTCCATATCAAATGAATGAGATGGTATAAAATGTTAGGCTAAAGACCGAAGGCTGAAGTGTCCTAACAGCCTTCAGTCTATCCACCCGAGTAGTTACGAAACAGTTACAATATTTGATATATTTTTTTCGGAGAGATGGCCGAGTTGGTTTAAGGCGCTCGCCTGCTAAGCGAGTGTGGGGATAAAACTTCACCGAGGGTTCGAATCCCTCTCTCTCCGCCAGTGCGCCCATAGCTCAGATGGATAGAGCGACGGACTACGAATCCGTAGGTCGCAGGTTCGAATCCTGCTGGGCGTACCATAATATCAATAAGTTAAAATTCTGATGCTGTGTGCATATTTCAATTCGCAGTAAAAATGCAGCACTGCGGAATATTTAATAGCTATATTCTTTTTGTGTAATCCGAATAAATTAAAAAAAACAACCGCACAAATTACACCTTTTTTACTTATTCCCTAACAATTTTTACCACAAACATTATGTTATTAGCTTATAATGGTTATAATGTGACCACCGCTTTAGTGACCGATTTTTTTGCTGAGGGAACCCAATAACCATTTTAGTTATTTATATCTGTTCTTAAATTCCCCCTTTTTTTTATTAATCCAGACAAAAAATCTATAGGAGCTATCATGGCACAAGAGCCCGAGACTCAGACAATTTTCATGTCAGGATACCCAGATGAGATAATCACCCGTCACGGTATCCTCGAAAAAGAAACGAATTTTATTAATAAACCATTCACAAAGGATGAGCTATTAAGTAAGGTACAAGAAGTAATTGAAAAATTAGAAAAATAATATCGGTAATTTGTGATGTAACCATGAAACCAAAAATTTTGATTGCTCTGGAAGCAGTGCTGGATGATATTGATGTCGAATTTATAAGAATGTTGGGCCAAAGCATGAGAAGCACCAGTGGGGGATATGGATTTGATGCCACATCCGATATAGACAAGTCACCTGGAGAGGCCGTAAAAGAATGGGCTCAGATGATATACGAAGATGTGTGAGCGAGCTTTCATCGTGCCTGGAACTGGTGGAGATCGTCTATGAAGAGTCCTAAAAAGCCGCTGATATTGAGTGTTTGAAGACTATCTGGCTGTTTTTTACGCTTCAATCTTGATGAATTCGTAAAAAGTCGTCACTCCGGTGAAAACCGGAGTCCAGATGGTCCGCAACTGCTTGAAAACACTGGATTCCGGCTTTTGCCGGAATGACGGGAAATGGTATTTTTTGA
>JAUXFK010000188.1 GCA_030623035.1 Deltaproteobacteria bacterium
GCGCATGAAGCTCAATTAATCAATTACTTGAAGGCAATAAATATTGAAGTTGGCTTATTATTGAATTTTGGCAGGAAACCAGAGTTCAAAAGGTTTGTATATTATAATAAAAGAAAAATATTAGTGATGATCAGCGTAGATCGGCGGCTGGGTAGTTACGATTAAAGATTCTTTAAAATGGTGCCGAAGGCGGGACTCGAACCCGCACGGGTTTTGCCCACCACCCCCTCAAGATGGCGTGTCTACCAGGTTCCACCACTTCGGCATAAGTTGAATAATCTGTCCTATCTAGTGTCTATCTATTTTTCTTCTTCAGAAGTTGGGATTAGTGGAGCATTCTTTTCAACCGGTATAGAATCCTCTTGAATAACCGATGAACTTGGACGTTCAGAAGAAAAGTATGCCAGAGTAAAAGAGGTCAGCATAAAGATAACAGCGATTACGGCAGTCAGCTTTTCTAAAAAATTACCAGGGCCACTGCTGCCAAAGATAGTCTGACTTGCACCTCCAAAGGCAGCCCCCATCTCCGCACCCTTTCCGGCTTGTAGGAGTACTATCAAGATTATTGAAAAACATGCTACGATATGTACTGTTATAATTAAGTTGAACATTGCCCGTTAACCCTCTGCATTTATTATCATTATATTTAATTGATTGTTTTTTACCACTATTTTAATGAAAAGTAAAGAGATAATTTACAGACAACTCGCCTTTAATATAATTTCAATTACTGTAACAGTTTAGCTTTTTGAAATTTTAGTTGCTAAGCGGTGGTCAAATTTTAACCAGTGCAACTCTTTGAACATCTAAGTGAGTTAAGATTTTTTCTTTTGTTTTTGAGGTAGACCCACTTGCTTAACTTCACTAACCGGCACCTTTACCTCTTTTCCATTCTCCAATTCCACAGTAACTTTCTGTTCAAATAGATACTGTTCTTTTATCTCTCCTTTTCCCTCAGGAACGATTACCTTCCTGCCACACTTCGGCATATTTTTTTTTAGATCAATATAGGTATCACGTTCGAAAGTCAAACAACACATTAATCTGCCACAGACACCTGAGATCTTTGCCGGGTTTAAGGCGAGGTTCTGTTCTTTTGCAATCTTAACAGAAACAGGTTCAAAATCTTTTAAAAAAGTTTTACAACAGAATTCTCTTCCGCAGTTCCCAATACCGCCTATTATCTTTGTTTCATTCCTTACACCTATTTGACGCATCTCAATTCTAGTGTGAAACCTATAGGCAAGTCTTTTCACTAACTCACGAAAATCCACCCTTCCCTCAGCAGTAAAATAAAAGATGATCTTTGAGCCATCGAAAAGATACTCTACTTTTACGAGTTTCATAGGCAGTTCACATCGTATTATCTCTGCTAAACATATATCATATATCTCTTTTTCCTTCTCTCGATTCTTTAGCTCTAACTCTATTTCGCTCTTATTGGCCTTTCTTAGTACCTTTTTATGCGGTTTATTTACTGAAGAGATATCTTCTCCATTTGTATCCCTAACAACTGTAGCTATTCCAACTCCCCTTTCTGTTTCTACAACTACCTGATCGTCGTTTTTAAGATATAAACCAGCGGTGTCGAAACTGTACACCCTATCATTATCTCTAAACTTTACGCCAACAATACTTTCGTTTTTTTTCACTTGTTTTCTCTCACAATAAATTTGTTTTAGGCTCCTCAGATGTTTTTGTATCTTTTATTGACAGAGCTTTAAAAACATCACTTCAAATGTCAGTCTCTTATTAGAATTCATTAAAAGGGCAGATTGTGCATCGTTTATTACCCTTATCTTCTCCAATAAATCAGAAGTGGTATACCTTGCTTCATGCCGTTTTA
This sequence comes from Deltaproteobacteria bacterium, assembly GCA_030623035.1. Taxonomy (GTDB): domain Bacteria; phylum Desulfobacterota; class UBA8473; order UBA8473; family UBA8473; genus JAUXFK01. Next base: position 1,847 of record JAUXFK010000188.1, read on the forward strand.
TCTCTTTTAAAAAATCTTGATTCTTTAATCTGTCTGAAGAGCAATTCTCTTTAAAGACCACAAGGTCTCTAAACCATACCTTTAAAAGGTCTAAAATACGAATAAGTTCGTCTTTTTCCTTTGACAATTCTTCTGCAAATTCAAATATGCTATCGATATTATCTGATGAAAGAGCATTCATCTTATTAATAAGCTTATCTCTATACTCAAGGGTTGTCTTTTCTGCTATTTCATAGGCATTTTTCAAACTACCTCCTGCCAATAAAGCTATTTTTAAGGCCACATCTTCATCTTTCCCTAACTTTTCTTTGATTACCTTTGCGATCACATTGGGAGCCAATGGCTGAAATTTAAGCCTTTGGCATCTGGAAATAATGGTTGACAAAAGCAGATGAGAACTTGTTGAAATCAATATAAGCATTGTGTCGGGGGGGGGTTCTTCAAGGGTTTTAAGCAAAGCATTTTTTGCCTCTATTGTTAACTTTTCTGCATCAGGTATTATGCATACCCTTTTTTTCCCCTCATAAGGTTTATACTGTAGAGATCTCTGCAATTCTCTAATCTGATCGATTTTGATATGAGCTCCTTCAGGTTTTAAGACAGTAACATCAGGATGGTTTCCATTGTCTATCTTTCTACAGACTCTGCACATATCACATGAGTCATCGACCATAGATGAGCAATTCAAAGCCTTCGCCATAGTCAATGCGGTCAGTCTTTTGCCAATACCATCTTCCCCAAGGAAAAGATAAGCATGAGGGATTCGATCATTTTCTATGCTCTTCTTTATTATCTTAATCTGTCTTTCCTGTCCATGTATTTCCTTAAACGACACTGGCCTTTCCCTCTATGATTATCCTGGGGATTAAGAAGTCACATATCTCTTTATGGATTGTGTTTTTGTCTTTTGTCCCGTCTATTACAACAACTCTTTTTTGTTCTTCTCTTGCAATCTTTAAATATCCTTCTCTAACCTTTCTATGGAAGCTCTTATCCTCTCTTTCAAAACGATCTTCCTTGCATTGATTTGCCTGTGAAGATATTCTTTCCATTGCCCTCATAAGACCCGTATCTACGGGACAGTCAAGAAGAACAGTAATATCTGAGGTTAAACCCGAGGTGGCGATTTCATTCATTTGTTTTACTAACCGGATGTCAAATCCCCTGGCATATACCTGGTAAGCAATACTGGCATCACTAAAACGATCACAAATCACAATTTTACCATCCGCCAGGGCCGGTTTGATAACCTCTTGGACATGCTGGGCACGGGTAGCCATATAGAGGAATAACTCTGTAAGAGGTCTCATCTTTGCATTTTGAGAAGATAAAAGTATCTTCCTCAACTCTTCTCCAATCTTTGTGCCCCCAGGTTCTCTGGTAATAATATAAGGAAGCCTCTTTTTACTCAGGAATTCGCCTAAAAAACCAATCTGCGTAGTCTTGCCTGAGCCTTCTATCCCCTCAAAAGTAATAAACATATTCTGAATTCTATCTCCTCGAACTTACATTTGCCTTCACGCAGTTGACGGCGTCTTCAATCTTTGTCCCTGGATGAAAGACTCCCTTGATTCCAATCTCCATAAGCCCGGGTATATCCTCATCGGGTATTATGCCCCCACAAAATACTATTATATCATCTGCTTGTTTTTCCTTCAATCGTTTGGTTACAAAGGGAAATAAATGGTTATGCGCCCCTGCCAGGCTACTCAGCCCAATAGCATCCACATCTTCTTGAATCGCAGCGTTTACGATTTGATCCGGAGTTTGATGAAGTCCAGTATAAATCACCTCAAATCCAGCATCCCGGAGCCCTCTAGCAATTACCTTTGCACCCCTATCATGCCCATCCAGTCCAGGCTTTGCAATCAATATCCTTACCTTTTCTTCAGATCCCATATTTCCTCCTACCATTAAAACATTCCCGGATCATGATACACACCAAAAACATCTCGAAATACATCACATATCTCCTGCAATGTAGCATACTCTCTAACAGCACCCAGTATATAAGGCATTACATTTTCACTTCCCTCACATGCGCCTCGTATTTTATCTAAACAGGCCTCCACTTTAGTACTGTCCCTGTTTTCCTTGACCTCTCCGATTCTCTCTATCTGCCTCTTCTCTATATCATGTGGGATTTTGAGTGTCTCAATAGGGATATTCTCCTCTTGAGAGTATCTATTTACACCGACGATTGTCTTATCCCCCTTATCGATCTGTTGCTGATAGTGGTATGATGCATTGGCTATTTCTTTTTGGGGGTAACCCTTTTCAATCGCCTCAATAATACCCCCCATATCATCTATCTTGTTTATATATGCCATTGCCTCTTCTTCCATTCTGTTCGTCAAACTCTCCACAAAGTAAGAACCTCCCAGGGGGTCAATCGTATTGATTACCCCTGTCTCTTCTGCAATAATCTGTTGAGTTCTAAGTGCAATGGTTACAGATTCTTCACTGGGTAATGCCAATACCTCATCCAAAGAATTGGTATGCAGGGATTGAGTCCCTCCCAAAACTGCTGCCAGTGCCTCGAAAGCAGTCCTTACCACATTATTGTAGGGTTGTTTTGCAGTTAAAGAACACCCTGCTGTCTGTGTATGAAACCGCATAAGCCAGGAACGGGGGTTCTTGGCCTTGAACCTTTCCTTCATAACCCTGGCCCAGATTCTTCTGGCAGCTCTGTATTTCGCTATTTCCTCGAAGAAATCTATATGAGCATTGAAGAAGAATGAAAGTCTGGGAGCAAAGCTGTCCACATCGATCCCCCTCTCGACTGCTGCTTGTACATAACCGATCCCATCTGCCAGAGTAAAGGCCAATTCCTGTACCGCGGTAGATCCCGCTTCTCTGATGTGGTAACCACTGATACTTATGGTATTCCAGCGCGGTACTTCTTTTGTGCAGTACTCTATCGTATCCACGATCACCCTAACAGAAGGCCTTGGAGGACACATGAAGGTCTTTTGCGCGATAAATTCTTTCAGCATGTCATTCTGTATGGTTCCTCCGATCCGGCTCTTGTTTACCCCCTGTTTTTCTGCAACAGCTATATACATGGCAAAAAGGATTGCAGCAGGAGGGTTTATTGTCATCGATGTAGTAACTTTATCGAGAGGGATACCATCGAAGAGTATCTCCATATCTTTGAGGGTATCTATAGCAACCCCGCATCTTCCAACTTCACCTGCCGCCATAGGAGAGTCTGAATCGTACCCCATAAGTGTAGGCATATGAAACGCAACACTCAGTCCTGTCTGTCCCTGAGAAAGAAGATAATGGTATCTCTTATTGGTGTCTTCAGCAGACCCAAAACCCGAAAACATGCGCATTGTCCATGTCTTTCCTCTATACATCGAAGGCTGAACTCCCCGTGTAAACGGATACTCTCCGGGAAAGCCTATATCTCCTTGGAAATCGAACTCTGAAACGTCTTCAGGGGTATAAAGCCTGTTTATCTCTAAATCAGAGACTGTCGAAAACCTCTCTTTTATTTCAGGGTTTTTCTTGAAAACATTCGCCAGATTCCCTTCCCACTCTTCTTTACCCTTTTTAACCTCTTTTATACTATCTCCTTTGAACATCCTCTTTCCTCCCCTGTCGATTATATGCACGATTACGTATTAAGTTTAAAGTGCCTAAAGTGAGCTAAAGTGCCTAAAGTTAAGGTAACCACGCCCGCCTTAAGGTCTAGCTTATCTCCTATTTCGACCGAATGTATTGCTTACAGACGTCGTGATGGGCGCTTCTTGGTCAGGTTCCTGGACTTCCGACCTGTGTGCATTGCCGGCAGCAACTGAAAAAGTTTTAAAAAAATGATACCGAAA
>JAUXFK010000229.1 GCA_030623035.1 Deltaproteobacteria bacterium
ACCTTATAAAAACCCTAATAAAGTGAGATTTTTTTGACCCCGGAACTGACATTGGATATCCAAAAAAAAGTGAAAGATATTCCACAATCATCATGAAATGGGGGGACGTCGCTGTGCCCCATTAGTCGCAGGCAAAAACTGAAAGACAGGGTTATTGAGGTATCTCATTATGGCTGTTCTATTGAATAAATTATCCATGATGTTGAGGTCAGTCTTATATTTGACATTGTTCCTCTGCTTTTGCTTATCCTTAATTGTACTGGATTTTCAGGCCACTCCAGCAGGAGATTTAGAAAAGGGAATACACACGGATCAAATTATAAGCAATGAAAGACGAATCGGTCCTTTTAAATTAAATGAAAAGGAGTTTACAGTAATCCTTAACCTCATGAAATATCAAGGTGCTTCAAATTCCTTTGATGAGACAGTCGAGTCATTCTCAATTGTGGATAGAAAAGGAGAGGTTCATTATCAGAAATTATTCGATGTTGCATCTGGCAACGGGGGATTTGCCGAGAGCATAGGAATATGGGCATATGCCCTTGAAAATTGCGACAGGAAGGTTTTCCACTATGAATCAGGAAGGTTGAAAGAATCTACCTCTAAAGGGCAAGGGGGTGTAGGATTAATTATATACTACGGTGTTACTCCCAGCGCACCTTGTTCAGGAGTTTCATGCCAGGTGTTTGCATTGAAAGAAGAGCGTCTGGTTCCTCTATTTTCACCCTTAACTGTTTACGGGGAGATTTATGAACTGTCGCATGGAAGCAATCCGAATGCACGGATACTTTTTGATGGTGATACCATGAGGTTTGGGGTATGGACAGGATGGTTTGAGGTTATCGTTCCAGTTAAGGTATTTGACAGGCTAAAAGTAGAGCCTTTGCATCATAATTTGACTTTTAATTACGATGCATTCGATGTGAAGGTAAAAAGAAGGGCTTCTGAAAAAGAAACCTTTGTAAGGCTGTTTGATTATCCTGAGACATCTTCAATACCGCGACATGTGATTATAAAGAAGGATACAAAAGTGGAGTTTTTATGGGCATATACAAGGGCATCAATTCAATCAGGTAGTACTGAAAGTTCAATTTCCACAGACGCAATGCCTTGGCTTATGGTGAGAATTGACGACAACGAGGGATTTGTCAGAGATGCGGAAGACCTTCTCGCATTAGGGATACATCCGGCGGGTTAGAATATATTGACAATTCAACTAGTGTCGTGTTAATTGAGAAATGACGCATCTCTATTTTGTCATTCCCGAGAAGGCGGGGATCCAGAAGCGCCGAAGTAGACGGAAATACTGGATTTCCACTCCCCGATCGGAGTCGAGGACAAGCTTCGTGGGAATGACGAGCGCCTGATACGATATATTAACCAGCGCTTCTTTCGCACCATAGACATTATTGTCAATAAAAAAAGGAGGGAAGGATTATGATTAGTTTAGCAGGTTTTTTTGTTGCAGCAATTTTTTTATTCAACGGGATTCCTCATTTTATCCAGGGGATATGTGGCAAGACTCACATGACCCCATTCGCACGAGAGTCACGTCCTTTGACAAATGTAATCTGGGGATTGATTAACTTCGCTATTGGAGATGTGATACTTCACTTTTCCATAACCGGACCGTGGCAATGTTCTCAGGTGGCGGCTTTCTGGCTTGGGGCAATCGTAATCTCTGTTTATCTCTCCATCTTCTGGAGCAACCCCGATGCAAGACTCCCATGGCATAAAGATTAAAGATTTAATTAACCTTATTCCAAAACAATACCTACGGCAGTACCTTTTGCTACGAGTTTCCCATTACAGTTTCTGACTTCTACTTCTATGATTCTTGTTCGGCGGCCATTGTGAATCACGCCGGCCTCAGCGACCAAATCTTCATTCACATTGGGAGAAGCAAGAAAATTCACGCTGAATTGGCCTCCGACACATGGACCCAAGGTCATCGCTGCGGTCCCACATGTATGATCGGCTAATGAGAGGATAGCTCCGCCATGAGGGGAATTTGAAGGGTTTAAGATTTCTTCTTTTATTTTCATAGAGATACGGGCTTTTCCTTCGGAAACTTCGATTACTTTTAATCCAAGTAGTTTCGCATAGTTAGAGTTATTACTCATTTCAGCTATTGAATCTAAATCAACAGAGTCGGTACTTTTCATTTTATTTTTCCTTTTCGGTCAATAATCGTATCCTTTTTGAAATTTATATCGTCTTTTTCAGGATAATCTTTGTTAAAATGTAGACCCCTGCTTTCCTCTCTCATAAGGGCAGAGTCAATAATGAGTTCCGCTACAACAGCTATATTTCTCAGCTCAATAAGGTCGCTCGTTACGGTAAAATTCCAGTAATATTCTAATATTTCTTCCTGGAGCAGTTCGATCCTTCTCTTGGCACGGGTTAGACGTTTATTTGATCTTACAATCCCTACATAATTCCACATAAGCCTTCTAATCTCATCCCAGTTTTGGGAGACAACAACAGATTCATCGCTATCCGTGGTACCACCGGAATCCCATTGTGGAACCTGCGGGGGTGCAAGATGTTCTTCTTTAATATATTTTCTGCTTTTCATAGATACCGCATGACTGAATATCAATGCCTCTAAAAGGGAGTTACTGGCCAACCTGTTTGCCCCATGGAGTCCTGTAAACGATACCTCTCCACATGCATAGAGTCTTTTGATGCTTGTCTCGCCGTTTCTATCCGTTACTACCCCACCACATATATAATGGGCGGCAGGGACAACAGGGATGGGGACTTTAGTCATGTCAATCCCATAGGAAAGGCATCTTTCGTATATATTTGGGAATCTTCCTTTGATAAAATCGGGCTCTCTATGGGTAATATCCAAAAGTACATAATCATTTCCACTCTTTTTCAACTCATTGTCTATTGCCCGAGCAACAGTATCGCGAGGGGCCAAATCCCCTAAAGGATGGTAGCCTTTCATAAAGGGCGTATTGTCTTCTAATTTTAAGATAGCCCCTTCCCCCCTAATCGCTTCGGATATTAAAAAGGACTTTGCTGCAGGGTGATAGAGACAGGTAGGATGAAACTGGATGAATTCCATATTGGCTATTCTCGCCCCTGCCCTGTATGCCATGGCAATTCCATCACCTGTAGCAATATCAGGATTGCTGGTAATAAGGTAGACCTTGCCTGCCCCCCCTGTTGCAAGAATAGTTACTTTTGAAACAAAGGTATAGATACTATTTCCCTTAATGTCCAGGACATATGCTCCCCAGCATGTGTCCTCTCTGTCTAAACCGAACCTTCCCCACTTATTGATCTTCGATTGGATAATGAGATCGATTGCAATCATATCCTCATATATTTTGATATTCTTATTCTCTTCTATTTTATCTATTAATGCCTTTTCAACGGATTGTCCGGTAAAATCTGAAGCATGGACGATTCTTCTGTTCGAGTGACCGCCCTCTTTGCCAAGGTCATACTCAGAACCACTACCAACCGGATTCCTGGTAAACTTGACACCCCATTGTTCCAGGTCCTTTATTCTATCAGGACCATTTTCTACCACTAACTTAACTATGTCCTCATGGCAAAGCCCATCACCTGCTTTTATAGTATCCTTTATATGTAAACCGAAGGTGTCATCCGCATTCAAAACTGAGGCAATTCCACCCTGGGCATAGTTGGTATTGGATTCAATCTTGTTTTTTTTGGTAACTATCGCTACTGTCCCATACTCTGAGACCTTGAGGGCAAAGGTCAATCCTGCGATTCCACTCCCGATTACTAAAAAGTCAGTCCTTATTTCCAAAGGTTTTACCTCGATCATAGATTGATTTTAAAATAGAATAACTCTATCTCGACACGATTGACTCTTTATTATATAATTGTATCAAAGTCAAGTATGAAAACTTGCTAAAATTGCCTTGAAATTATCGTAATTTTCCGGTATTAATAATGAAAGATTTTGATATTATTTAATATGTTATAATTGAACTTATATTATGCCAATCTATCTAGACAATGCTGCGACATCTTTTCCTAAACCAGAATCAGTATACCAGGCTTTTAATGATGTCTTTAGAGAAATAGGTGCCAGTCCCGGCAGATTAGGACATAGATGGGGCATCAAGGCGAATCATATCATTTCTGATCTTAGAGAGACAATAGCAGATTTTTTTAATATACCCAACCCTTCCAGTGTCGTTTTTACCCATAATTGCACAGAGGCCATTAATCTAGGAATAAAAGGGCTGCTTAAACCAGGCGATCATGTAATCACAACATCAATGGAACACAATTCTGTATTGCGCCCATTGAGATCATTAGCGAGTAAAGGAGTAGAAACGGCGATAGTTAACTGTTCAAAAGAAGGGATTTTAAATCCGGATGATG